>NZ_JBFAYB010000029.1:0-82943 GCF_040681075.1 Streptomyces sp. NPDC051907
CTCCCGAACCACTGCGGGTTCGGGAGGCCCCTTCCGTCGGCCCTGGCGGAGCCCAGAGCGGCAGGCTCGGCGCCGTGCTCAGCCGCCGAACTCCTCCAGACCCTTCAGGGCCTGGTCGAGCAGCGCCTGACGCCCCTCGAGCTCCTTGGCGAGCTTGTCCGCCTTGGCGTTGTTGCCCGCCGCGCGCGCCGCGTCGATCTGGCCGCGCAGCTTGTCCACGGCGGCCTGGAGCTGGCCGGTCAGCCCCTCGGCACGCGCACGCGCCTCAGGGTTGGTCCGCCGCCACTCGTTCTCCTCGGTCTCCTGCAGCGCCCGCTCCACCGCGTGCATCCGGCCCTCGACCTTGGGACGGGCGTCGCGCGGCACATGGCCGATGGCCTCCCAGCGCTCGTTGACGGCCCTGAAGGCGGCACGCGCGGCCTTGAGGTCCGTCACCGGCACCAGCTTCTCGGCCTCGACGGCGAGCTCCTCCTTGAGCTTGAGGTTCTCCGCCTGCTCGGCGTCCCGCTCGGCGAAGACGCCGCTGCGGGCCGCGAAGAAGACGTCCTGGGCGCCGCGGAAACGGTTCCACAGGTCGTCCTCGGCCTCGCGCTGCGCGCGGCCCGCGGCCTTCCAGTCCGCCATCAGCTCGCGGTAGCGAGCGGCCGTGGCGCCCCAGTCGGTGGAGCCGGAGAGCGACTCGGCCTCGGCGACCAGCTTCTCCTTGGCCTTGCGGGCCTCCTCGCGCTGGGCGTCCAGCGAGGCGAAGTGCGCCTTGCGGCGCTTGGAGAACGCCGAGCGGGCGTGCGAGAAGCGGTGCCACAGCTCGTCGTCGGACTTCCGGTCGAGCCGGGGAAGGCCCTTCCAGGTGTCCACCAGGGCCCGCAGCCGCTCGCCCGCGGAGCGCCACTGCTCGCTCTGCGCCAGCTCCTCGGCCTCGGCGACCAGCGCCTCCTTGGCGTGGCGCGCCTCGTCGCTCTGCTTCGCCTTCTGGACCTTGCGCTCCTCGCGGCGCTTCTCGACGGTCGAGACGAGCGCGTCGAGGCGTTTCTTCAGCGCGTCGAGGTCGCCCACCGCGTGATGCTCGTCCACCTGCTGGCGCAGATGGTCGATCGCGGTCTGGGCGTCCTTGGCCGAAAGGTCGGTGGTCTTCACCCGCCGCTCGAGGAGGCCGATCTCGACCACCAAGCCCTCGTACTTGCGCTCGAAATAGGCCAGGGCCTCCTCGGGAGTTCCGGCCTGCCACGATCCGACGACCTGCTCGCCATCGGCAGTACGCACGTACACGGTGCCCGTCTCGTCGACGCGGCCCCACGGGTCGCTGCTCACAGCGCCTCCTCCACCTGATGCCTGCGAGGGGGTTCGCCCCCCGGGCATCGTCCACAGTTTCCTGGACGGGCCTCGCCCGCCTTCCACAGCGCGAACCGGGCCCACGCTGCACAACGCCCAATCTAGGCGACCGGCCGCCCGGCTGTCCGCACTCAGCGCGGCCGAAATTCCCCGGCTCACACCTTCGGGACGGCCGCCTTCTCAAGGGTGACGGACGTCTTGGGAGCGCCGTCCGAGCCGCCGCCGTCGACGCCGGCCTTCGCCACCTCCTGCACGGCCTTGAGGCCCTTGGCGTCCATCTTCCCGAACGGGGTGTACGTCGGGGGCAGCCTGGAGTCCTTGTAGACGAGGAAGAACTGGCTGCCGCCGGTGTTCGGCGCGCTGGTGTTGGCCATCGCGACCGTTCCCGCGGGGAACGCCACCTTGCCGTCGTCGCCCGCCTTGCCCAGCCCGTCCAGGTTCTCGTCGGGGATGTTGTAGCCCGGGCCGCCCTGGCCGTTGCCCTTCGGGTCGCCGCACTGGAGGACGAAGATGCCCTCCGTGGTCAGGCGGTGACACTTCGTGCCGTTGAAGTAGCCCTTGTCCGCGAGCGACTTGAACGAGTTCACGGTGTGCGGGGTCTTCGCCGCGTCCATGGCGATGGAGACCTCGCCCCGGTCCGTCGTCAGGTCCAGCGAGTACTTCGCCTTCTTGTCGATCGCCATGGCGGGCTCGCCGGAGTCGGCGGTGGGGGCGTCGTCCTTCTTCTTGGCCGCGTCGTCGCCGTCGGCCAGTCCGATCAAGACGTAGGCGGCGCCGCCCGCGGCGAGGACCACGGCCAGCACGGCCGCGATGACCGCGTTGCGCTGCTTGGCCTTCTTCTTCGCCTCCGTACGGCGCTGCTGCTGCCGCTCGAACTTCTCTCGGGCGAGCTGCCGCCGCCGCTGATCGCTGCTGACCACCGGGTCTTCTCCTTGTAGGTCGGAATGTGCGTCGCTGGCCCCGTACCGTATACGGGTTGGCTGTGGAATGAGCAGCGCCGGTAGGCTCTGATCTGCTGCATCCCGCTGTATTTCGACACAGCGAAACCCCGTCGGACGACCACACTGAGGACGATCGTGCTTATTGCCGGGTTCCCCGCCGGGGCCTGGGGGACCAACTGCTATCTGGTCGCCCCCGCCGCAGGCGAGGAGTGCGTGATCATCGACCCGGGCCACCAGGCCGCCCAGGGAGTCGAGGAGACGCTGAAGAAGCATCGGCTCAAGCCCGTCGCCGTCGTGCTCACCCATGGCCACATCGACCATGTCGCCTCCGTCGTCCCGGTGTGCGGCGCGCACGACGTGCCGGCGTGGATCCACCCCGCCGACCGGTACATGATGAGCGACCCGGAGAAGGCGCTCGGCCGCTCGATCGGGATGCCGCTCATGGGCGAGCTGACCGTGGGAGAGCCGGACGACGTCCACGAGCTCACCGACGGCGCGAAGCTGAGCCTGGCCGGTCTGGAGCTGTCCGTCGCGCACGCGCCCGGCCATACCAAGGGGTCGGTGACCTTCCAGATGCCCGAGGCAGCGGACATTCCGTCGGTCTTCTTCTCGGGCGATCTGCTCTTCGCCGGCTCCGTCGGACGCACGGACCTGCCCGGCGGCGACCACGCCGAGATGCTCGAGTCGCTGGCGCGTGTGTGCCTGCCGCTCGACGACTCGACCGTGGTGCTGTCCGGCCACGGCCCCCAGACGACCATCGGCCGCGAGCGCGCCTCGAACCCGTATCTGCGGGACGTGGCCGCCTGCCTCGGGAGCTTCGACGCTCCCCGACGAGGAATGTGACGACTTCTCACGTGAGTACTTTCCAGGCCCCCAAGGGCACGTACGACCTGATCCCGCCGCGCTCCGCGAAGTACCTCGCGGTGCGCGAGGCGATCGCCGCGCCGCTGCGCGGCTCCGGCTACGGCTACATCGAGACGCCCGGCTTCGAGAACGTCGAGCTGTTCTCGCGCGGCGTGGGCGAGTCCACCGACATCGTCTCCAAGGAGATGTACGCCTTCGAGACCAAGGGCGGCGACAAGCTGGCGCTGCGCCCCGAGGGCACGGCCTCCGTGCTGCGCGCCGCGCTGGAGGCCAATCTGCACAAGGCCGGAAACCTCCCGGTCAAGCTCTGGTACTCCGGCTCGTACTACCGCTACGAGAAGCCCCAGGCGGGCCGCTACCGCCACTTCTCGCAGGTCGGCGCCGAGGCGATCGGCACCGAGGACCCGGCGCTGGACGCCGAGCTGATCATTCTTGCCGACCAGGCGTACCGCTCGCTCGGGCTGCGCCAGTTCCGCATCCTGCTGAACTCCCTGGGCGACAAGGAGTGCCGCCCGGTGTACCGGGACGCGCTGCAGGGCTTCCTGCGCGCGCTCGACCTGGACGAGGACACCCGCCGCCGGATCGAGATCAACCCGCTGCGGGTGCTCGACGACAAGCGCGCCGACGTGCAGAAGCAGCTGGTGGGCGCGCCGCTGCTGCGCGACTACCTGTGCGACGCGTGCAAGGCGTACCACGAGGAGGTGCGCGAGCTGCTCGGCGCGGCCGGCGTGGTCTTCGAGGACGACGAGAAGCTGGTGCGCGGGCTCGACTACTACACGCGCACGACCTTCGAGTTCGTCCACGACGGCCTGGGCTCGCAGTCCGCGGTGGGCGGCGGCGGCCGCTACGACGGCCTCTCCGAGATGATCGGCGGCCCGGCGCTGCCGTCGGTGGGCTGGGCGCTCGGCGTGGACCGCACGGTCCTGGCGCTGGACGCGGAGGGCGTCGAGCTGCCCATCCCGGCCACCACGTCCGTCTTCGCGGTGCCCCTCGGCGACGAGGCGCGCAAGGTCCTGTTCGGCCTGGTGCGCGAGCTGCGCAACGCGGGCGTGGCGGCGGACTTCGCGTACGGGGGCAAGGGCATGAAGGCGGCGATGAAGGCCGCCAACCGCTCGGGCGCCCCCTTCGCGATCGTGGCCGGCGAGCGGGACCTCGCCGAGGGCGCGGTCCAGCTGAAGGACATGGAGAGCGGAGAGCAGTCGGCTGTGGCGCTGGCCGAGGTGGTCGCGACGGTGCGAGCACGGCTCGCGTGAGGAACGAGGGCGCCGGGCGGCCCTAGCCGCCCGGCGTGGTCTCCCGCGGCGGGCAGCCGCGCCCGCCGGAGAACGGTGGTTACTCCATACGGCAGAATGCTCGGCATGACGCAAGCGGGTGCACAGACCACAGGGACCGTCGGCGGCAGTCGCCCCTTCGCCTGGCTGCTGATGATCACGGGCGCGGCGGGCCTGCTCGCCTCCTGGATCATCACGATCGACAAGTTCAAGCTGCTGGAGGACCCGAGCTTCACGCCGGGCTGCAGCCTCAACCCGATCGTCTCCTGCGGCAACATCATGAAGAGCGAGCAGGCGTCGGTCTTCGGCTTCCCCAACCCGATGCTCGGGCTCGTGACGTACGCCGTGGTGATCGCCGTCGGCGCCGGGCTGCTGGCCGGGGCGCGCTACCGCCGCTGGTTCTGGCTCGGCCTGAACGCGGGCACGCTCTTCGGCGTCGGCTTCTGCACCTGGCTCCAGTACCAGTCGCTCTACACCATCGGCTCCCTCTGCCTGTGGTGCTCGCTGGCCTGGGTCGCCACCATCGTCATGTTCTGCTACGTCACGGTCCACAACATCGAGCACCGGATCGTGAAGGTGCCCGAGGTCCTGCGCAAGGGCCTGCTCGAGTTCCACTGGGTTCCGCCCGTCCTGTGGATCGGCGTCATCGGCATGCTGATCCTGACCCGCTGGTGGGACTTCTGGACCAGCTGATCCCGCCAGGGACAGCCGTCGCCGTCGCCGGACGCCCTTCGCCGGGCGTTGTCAGTGGGCTGGCATAGGCTTCACCGCGTGGAGCCCGACCTCTTTACCGCCGCAGCCGAAGACCGCCAGGAGAAGGATCCGTCCAGCAGCCCCCTGGCCGTACGGATGCGCCCGCGCACCCTCGACGAAGTCGTCGGCCAGCGGCATCTGCTGAAGCCGGGCTCCCCGCTGCGCCGGCTCGTCGGCGAGGGCGGCGGCGGCCCCGCCGGACCCTCCTCGGTGATCCTCTGGGGCCCGCCCGGCATCGGCAAGACGACCCTCGCGTACGTCGTCTCCAAGGCGACGAACAAGCGCTTCGTCGAGCTCTCCGCGATCACCGCGGGCGTCAAGGAGGTCCGGGCGGTCATCGAGGGCGCCCGCCGGGCCACCGGCGGGTACGGCAAGGAGACCGTCCTCTTCCTCGACGAGATCCACCGCTTCTCCAAGGCCCAGCAGGACTCGCTGCTGCCCGCCGTGGAGAACCGCTGGGTGACGCTGATCGCCGCGACCACCGAGAACCCGTACTTCTCGATCATCTCTCCGCTGCTCTCCCGCTCCCTGCTGCTCACGCTGGAGTCGCTGACCGACGACGACCTGAGCGGTCTGCTGCGCCGGGCGCTGGAGGAGGAGCGGGGGCTGGGCGGCGCCGTCGCGCTCCCCGAGGACGCCGAGGCGCATCTGCTGCGGATCGCGGGCGGCGACGCCCGCCGCGCGCTGACCGCCCTGGAGGCCGCGGCCGGCGCGGCGCTCGACAAGAGCGAGAAGGAGATCACCCTCCAGACGCTGGAGGAGACCGTCGACCGCGCGGCGGTGACCTACGACCGCGACGGAGACCAGCACTACGACGTGGCGAGCGCGCTCATCAAGTCCATCCGCGGCTCCGACGTGGACGCAGCGCTGCACTATCTGGCCCGGATGATCGAGGCGGGGGAGGACCCGCGGTTCATCGCGCGCCGGCTGATGATCTCGGCGAGCGAGGACATCGGCCTCGCCGACCCGACGGCCCTGCCGACCGCGGTCGCCGCGGCCCAGGCGGTGGCCATGATCGGTTTCCCCGAGGCCGCTCTCACCCTCAGCCACGCCACGATCGCGCTGGCCCTGGCCCCCAAGTCGAACGCCGCCACCACGGCGATCTTCGCCGCCCAGCAGGATGTGCGCAACGGCCTGGCCGGACCGGTCCCGCCGCATCTGCGCGACGGCCACTACAAGGGCGCGGCCAAGCTGGGCCATGCGCAGGGCTATGTCTATCCGCACGACGTCGCGGGCGGCATCGCCGCCCAGCAGTACGCCCCCGACGCGGTGCACGGCAAGCGGTACTACGAACCGACGCGGTACGGCGCGGAGGCGCGGTACGCCGACGTGGTGGAGAAGGTGCGCGAACGGCTGGGCCGGGGCGGCGCCCCGGACGCGCAGGACGGCTCCGCCGAAGCGCGCTGAGGGCGTGGGCGCAGAGGACCTGGGCGGGCGCGGCGAGCAGCGGGGTGTCGTGCCGGGACGAGGCCGTCGAGCTCGCCGAAGCCGAAGCCGAAGCCGCAGCCGCGGTCGTCACGTCCGGCCGGGCGGGCCTGCGCCGTGGCCCCGCCGTTCGGTGCGCGGCGGCACGCCGTTCAGTGCGCCGCGGCCTCGAAGAGGGTGTGCATGGCGCGGCGCAGCTCGGTGACGTCGCGCACCGGCTCGGGGAAGTCGAAGCGCGCGTCGAAGGACTTCTGGCCGGTGAAGCGCACCCGCAGCCCGAACCGGTCCAGCGCCAGCGGCACGGCTTTGCAGCCGTCCCCGCCCGCCCCGGCGATGTGCTCCGCGCGGTCGCCGAGCAGTACGGACAGCTCCTGCACCTGGGCGCTGTGCGCGGAGTGCAGATGCTGGAGCAGGTCGGTCTCGTGCGAGACCAGCGGGTCGACGGACGCTTTCGCGAAGTCCTCCGGCTCGACGCCGTCCGCGCCCCACAGATCGTCCACGGACGCCTCGCCGACCTCGAGGCGGAGCATCATCCAGCCGGGCTCGGCGGCCAGCCCGGGCGCGGTGGTGAGCCAGCCGGAGACCCAGGCGCGGCCGCGGATGCGGTTGGGCACGGAGACCGGCGCGACGTCGGTGATCTCCAGCACAGCGGCCAGCTCGTCGTCCTGGGCGTGCGTGGCGGCGCGTACGGCCGGGGAGTCCGCGGGGAAGAGCAGGAACACCTCGCCGTCGGCGCCCACGGCCCTGGCCTGTGGGGTCAGCTGGTCGGGACGGGCCCCTTCCAGGCCCGGGACCAGCAGTACCGCGGAGCATGTACTCTGTACGAGAGTTCGTGTGCGCTCGGCTGCTGACGGCATCCGAGTGATTTCAAGCCCGCTGGGACGCGGCTGACCATGAGCTGATCGGACCTCCGTCGCCTCGACGCTCTGAGAAGCGTCGACGTTCTTTGTGCTGTCCGTGATGCGCTTGGTGTTCCCAGGGCGAGACATGCGATCTCCTTGAGTAAGGTGAGCCTAACCTAACCTACAATGGAGGTCTGGAGAACGTGCCTAACCAGTCGCGTCCCAAGGTCAAGAAGTCGCGCGCTCTCGGTATCGCGCTGACGCCGAAGGCTGTCAAGTACTTCGAAGCGCGCCCCTACCCGCCGGGCGAGCACGGCCGTGGCCGCAAGCAGAACTCGGACTACAAGGTCCGTCTGCTCGAGAAGCAGCGTCTGCGTGCGCAGTACGACGTTTCCGAGCGTCAGCTGGTCCGCGCCTACGAGCGCGCCAGCAAGGTCCAGGCCAAGACCGGCGAGGCCCTGATCATCGAGCTCGAGCGCCGCCTCGACGCCCTGGTCCTGCGTTCGGGCATCGCCCGCACCATCTACCAGGCCCGTCAGATGGTCGTCCACGGCCACATCGAGGTCAACGGCGGCAAGGTCGACAAGCCGTCCTTCCGCGTCCGTCCCGACGACGTCGTGATGGTCCGCGAGCGCTCGCGCGAGAAGAGCCTCTTCCAGGTCGCGCGCGAGGGTGGCTTCGCCGCCGACGGCGAGACCCCGCGCTACCTGCAGGTCAACCTGAAGGCCCTGGCGTTCCGCCTGGACCGCGACCCGCAGCGCAAGGAGATCCCGGTCATCTGCGACGAGCAGCTGGTCGTCGAGTACTACGCCCGCTGATCCCGGGCCCCCAGCGGAAGCTGGGGGAGTAGCCGCTCACAGCGCTTCAGCCCGCCGTCTCCCCGCCGTCGCCGGTGGGAGAGCCGGCGGGCTCTCGCGTCTCCAGGGGCGCCGGGCGCACGCTGTTGCGCTGGGCCGGGGGAGCGGGGCGGCGCTCCCGGGCGGCCAGCGCCCGCTCCACCGCCGCGTCCAGAGCGAGCCCGCGCCCCTCCCGTACGCAGGCCGCGTACCGCTCCGGGCCCAGCACCTCGCCGGCCCGCTGCTCGCACAGCGCGCGCGGGGCGCCGAAATAGCCGGATCCGAACAGCGGCAGACCGACCGAGTCCCACACCGGGGCCGCGGCCCCCTGGAGCACCGCGGCCTCCGCCGGGTCGCCCTCGCTCGCGGTCACCAGCGCCAGCAGCTCGATCGCCAGCACCAGCCCCACCAGGTCGTGGAACCGGTGGTCGATGACGATGCACTGGCCGAGCAGCTCCCGCGCCCGGCCGTGCTCGCCCGCGGTCCACGCCGCGTACGCCAGGACGTACAGCGCGTAGGCGCGGGTCCACAGCTCGCCCCGCTCCTCGCAGACCTCCCGCACCTCCTCGCAGAGCGCGACCGCCGCATCCAGCTGGTTCTGGAAGACGAGCGTCATGGCCAGCTCGATCTGGCCCATCAGCACATTGCTGTTCAGCTCGCCGACGTCCCGGTACGAGGCGAGCGCCGAGCGCAGCAGCTCCTCCGCGCGCGTCATGTCGTCCGAGACGAGCGCCAGACAGCCCAGGCGGTGGGCGGCGTACGCGGCGGCCACCGGGTTCTGCGTGCGCTCGGCGCCCTCCTGGCACGCGTACAGCGCCCCCGCCCCCGCGGCGCCGTCCCCCTGGAGGATCGCCACATAGCCGAGCACCCACAGCGCCTTCAGCCGCGACTCCTCGTGCCGTGCCTCCACCGCCAGGACCCGGTCCAGCCAGAGCCTGCCCTCGGCGAGCCGGCCGCAGCCGACCCAGTAGAACCAGAGCGTCCCCGCCAGATACTGGCCCAGGTGCGCCTCGTCCGGATGCTCCAGGCAGTACTCCATCGCCTCGCGCAGATTGGGCAGCGCGCTCTCGGTGCAGTCGGCGACCTCGGCCTGGCGCGGACTGAACCAGTCCAGCTCGCACCAGGTGGCCAGGCCCATGTACCAGTCGCGGTGCCGTCTGCGCATCCGCTCGTCGTCGCCGAGCGACCGCAGCCAGTCGGCGCCGTACGCCCGGACCGTGTCGAGCATGCGGTAGCGCACGCCCGCGGTCGCCTCCTCGCGCAAGAGGACCGACTGGGCGAGCAGCTCGCCGAGCACGTCGACCACGGTGTCGGACGGCAGGTCCGGGCCGCTGCAGACGTATTCCACCGCCTCCAGGTCGAACTGGCCGGCGAAGACCGAGAGCCGCGCCCACAGCAGCCGCTCCGGCGGGGTGCACAGCTCATGGCTCCAGCCCACCGCCGTGCGCAGCGTCTGGTGGCGCGGCAGAGCGCCCCGGGCGCCGCAGGTCAGCAGGGCGAAGCGGTCGTCCAGCCGGTGCAGGACCTGGTCCAGGGAGAGGACGAGCAGCCGTCCCGCGGCCAGCTCCAGCGCCAGCGGGATGCCGTCGAGACGGCGGCAGAGCTCGCGGACCGAGGCGTCGACCTCGTTCGTCAGCCGGAAGCCGGGCCGCACCGCGGCGGCCCGGTCGGCGAAGAGCTCGACGCCGTCCTGCTCGGTCAGCGGAGGCAGCTGGAGCAGATGCTCGCCGTCCACCCGCAGCGGCCGGCGGCCCGCGGCCAGCACCTGGACGCCCGGAGCGCAGCGCAGCACCTCCCGTACGAGCTCCGCGCAGTCGTCCACGAGCTGCTCGAAGCCGTCGAGGACGATCAGCATCCGAAGCTCGCGGACATGGTCGAGCAGGACGTCGCGCGGCGGCCTGCTGGTGTGGTCGGTGACGCCCAGCGCCTCGATCACGGCGTGGACCAGCACCCAGGGATCGCGCAGGGTGGAGAGCTCGACCAGCCGCACCCCGTCGACGTACCGATTCTGCAGCTCGGCCGCGCCGTGGAGGGCGAAGCGGGACTTCCCGGCGCCGCCGGCGCCGACGACGGTGACCAGACGGGCCTCGTCCAGCAGCCCGCCGAGCCGAGCGAGCTCCCGCGCGCGTCCGACGAACTGGTTGAGCTCGGCGGGGAGACGGCCTTGAGCAGGGGGAATACCCGGATGGTCGTCGGGCGATGGAACAGAGCGCGGGGGGCGTCGCATGAGATACGGAGCGTACTCGCGTGCATGCGCTGCGTACAATCCAGGCGGTAACTCCCGCCCCCCGGACCGCTAATGCGGTATGGGGCGCGGCCCTGGGCGCGATAGGGTCGGAGGACGATTTCCGAGGTGTCCACAGACGAGCAGAGAGCGGTGCGCAGTGACCGGTGGAGAGGTTGCCGGGATCCTGGTGGCCGTGTTCTGGGCGATCTTGGTCTCCTTCCTCGCCGTGGTGCTGGCGAGGCTGGCCCAGACGCTCAAGGCGACCACCAGACTCGTGGCGGAAGTGACCGAGCAGGCGGTGCCCTTGATGGCGGACGCCTCCGCGACGGTGCGCTCCGCGCAGACGCAGCTGGACCGGGTGGACGCCATCGCCTCGGACGTCCAGGAGGTCGCCTCCAACGCCTCCGCGCTCTCCTCGACGGTCGCCTCGACCTTCGGCGGCCCGCTCGTCAAGGTCGCCGCCTTCGGCTACGGCGTCCGACGGGCCTTGAGCCGCAAGGGCGACGACATGCCGGCCGAGCCGTCCCGGCGTACCGTGATCATCGGTCGCACGGTGCCGTCCGCCCGGCGCACGAACAAGAAGCGGAAGGGCTGACGCGCGATGTTCCGCCGTACGTTCTGGTTCACCGCGGGCGCCGCCGCCGGTGTGTGGGCCACCACGAAGGTCAACCGCAAGATCAAGCAGTTGACCCCCGAGAGCCTCGCCGCTCAGGCCGCGAACAAGGCGATCGAGACCGGCCACAAGCTCAAGGACTTCGCGCTCGACGTCCGGGCCAACATGGTCCAGCGCGAGGCCGAACTGGGCGAGGCGCTGGGCCTGGAGGGGCAGCCCGACCCCGAGCTTCCCGCGCAGCGGCGTCTGGCGGCCCTCGGGCAGCCGCAGCAGGCCAAGCACCCCAAGCACCCCAAGCACTCCTACAACTCGTACAACCGGAATGAGGACCACTGATGGAGTCGGCTGAAATCCGCCGCCGCTGGCTGAGCTTCTTCGAGGAGCGCGGGCACACCGTCGTCCCTTCGGCGTCGCTCATCGCGGACGACCCGACTCTGCTCCTCGTGCCCGCGGGCATGGTCCCCTTCAAGCCCTACTTCCTGGGCGAGGTCAAGCCGCCGTTCGCCCGCGCCTCCAGCGTGCAGAAGTGCGTGCGCACGCCGGACATCGAAGAGGTCGGCAAGACCACCCGCCACGGCACGTTCTTCCAGATGTGCGGCAACTTCTCGTTCGGCGACTACTTCAAGGAAGGGGCCATCAAGCTCGCCTGGGAGCTCCTTACCTCTTCGGTGGAGCACGGCGGCTACGGCCTCGACCCGGAGCGCCTGTGGATCACCGTCTACCAGGAGGACGACGAGGCCGAGCGGATCTGGCGCGACGTCGTCGGCGTCCCCGCCGAGCGCATCCAGCGCCTCGGCAAGAAGGACAACTACTGGTCGATGGGCGTCCCCGGCCCCTGCGGCCCCTGTTCCGAGATCAACTACGACCGCGGCCCCGAGTTCGGCGTCGAGGGCGGCCCGGCCGTCAACGACGAGCGGTACGTGGAGATCTGGAACCTCGTCTTCATGCAGTACGAGCGCGGCGAGGGCACCTCGAAGGAGGACTTCGAGATCCTCGGCGACCTGCCGTCGAAGAACATCGACACCGGCCTCGGTCTCGAGCGCCTGGCGATGATCCTCCAGGGCGTGCAGAACATGTACGAGACCGACACCCTCAAGGTCGTCATCGACAAGGGCACCGAGCTCAGCGGCGTCGCCTACGGCAAGTCCCACGACAGCGACGTGTCGCTGCGCGTGGTCGCCGACCATATGCGCACCTCCGTGATGCTCATCGGCGACGGCGTCACCCCCGGCAACGAGGGCCGCGGCTATGTGCTGCGCCGCATCATGCGCCGCGCCGTGCGCAACATGCGTCTGCTCGGCGCCACCGGCCCGGTCGTGCGGGAGCTCGTCGACACCGTGATCGACACGATGGGCGAGCAGTACCCGGAGCTGGTCACCGACCGCAAGCGCATCGAGACCGTCGCCCTCGCCGAGGAGGCCGCCTTCCTGAAGGCCCTCAAGGGCGGCACCAACATCCTCGACACCGCCGTCACCGAGACCAAGGCCGCCGGCGGCACGGTCCTCGCCGGCGACAAGGCGTTCCTGCTCCACGACACCTGGGGCTTCCCGATCGACCTCACCCTGGAGATGGCCGCCGAGCAGGGCCTGTCCGTGGACGAGGCCGGCTTCCGCCGTCTGATGCAGGAGCAGCGGGACCGGGCCAAGGCCGACGCCAAGGCCAAGAAGACCGGCCACGCCGACGTCACCGCCTACCGCGAGATCGCCGACGGCAACGGCGCCACCGAGTTCACCGGCTACACCAACACCGAGGGCGAGAGCACGGTCGTCGGCCTGCTGGTCAACGGCCTGCCGTCGCCCGCCGCCACCGAGGGCGACGACGTCGAGGTCGTCCTCGACCGCACCCCGTTCTACGCCGAGGGCGGCGGCCAGCTCGCCGACCAGGGCCGTATCAAGCTGCACAGCGGCGCCGTCGTCGAGATCCGCGACGTGCAGCAGCCGGTCCCGGGCGTCACCGTGCACAAGGGCTCCGTCCAGGTCGGCGAGGTGACGGTCGGCTCCACCGCCTACACCACCATCGACGTACGCCGCCGCCGGGCCATCGCCCGCGCCCACAGCGCCACCCACCTCACGCACCAGGCGCTGCGCGACGCCCTGGGCCCCACGGCCGCCCAGGCCGGCTCGGAGAACTCGCCCGGTCGCTTCCGCTTCGACTTCGGCTCGCCGAACGCGGTGCCCGGCACGGTCCTCACGGACGTCGAGCAGAAGATCAACGAGGTTCTGTCGCGGGAGCTCGACGTGCACGCCGAGGTCATGTCGATCGACGAGGCCAAGCGCCAGGGCGCCATCGCCGAGTTCGGCGAGAAGTACGGCGAGCGGGTCCGCGTCGTGACGATCGGCGACTTCTCCAAGGAGCTGTGCGGCGGCACGCACGTCCACAACACCGCCCAGCTGGGTCTGGTGAAGCTGCTCGGCGAGTCGTCGATCGGCTCCGGCGTGCGCCGGGTCGAGGCCCTCGTCGGCGTCGACGCGTACAACTTCCTCGCCCGCGAGCACACGGTCGTCGCCCAGCTCCAGGAGCTGGTCAAGGGCCGCCCCGAGGAGCTGCCGGAGAAGATCTCCGCCATGCTCGGCAAGCTGAAGGACGCCGAGAAGGAGATCGAGAAGTTCCGCGCGGAGAAGGTCCTCCAGGCCGCCGCCGGCCTGGTCGAGTCCGCCAAGGACGTCCGCGGTGTGGCGCTGGTGACCGGTCAGGTCCCCGACGGCACCTCCGCCGACGACCTGCGCAAGCTGGTGCTCGACGTCCGCGGTCGCATCCAGGGCGACCGCCCGGCCGTCGTGGCCCTGTTCACCACGGCGAACGGCCGCCCGCTGACCGTGATCGCCACCAACGAGGCCGCCCGTGAGCGCGGTCTCAAGGCCGGCGACCTGGTCCGCACGGCCGCCAAGACGCTGGGCGGCGGCGGTGGCGGCAAGCCGGACGTCGCCCAGGGCGGCGGCCAGAACCCGGACGCCGTCGACGACGCCATGGCCGCCGTCGAGCGTCTCGTCGCCGAAACCGCCTGATGTCGATCCGCCGGGGCCGCCGCCTCGCGATCGACGTCGGGGACGCCCGGATCGGGGTCGCCTCGTGCGACCCCGACGGGGTCCTCGCCACGCCGGTGGAGACCGTGCCGGGACGCGACGTCCCGGCCGCCCACCGGCGGCTAAGGCAACTCGTCGAGGAGTACGAGCCCATCGAGGTCGTCGTCGGCCTGCCCCGCTCGCTCAGCGGCGGGGAGGGGCCGGCGGCGGTCAAGGTCCGCGCCTTCGCGCAGACGCTCGCCCGCTCCATCGCCCCTGTCGCCGTCCGACTGGTCGACGAGAGGATGACCACAGTGACGGCCAGTCAGGGACTGCGCGCTTCGGGCGTGAAGTCCAGAAAGGGCCGTTCTGTCATCGACCAGGCGGCCGCCGTGGTGATCCTCCAGAACGCTCTCGAGTCCGAACGAGGGTCCGGCGAGCCCCCCGGCGAGGGCGTCGAAGTGGTTGTCTGATCGCGATACGGTAACGTTCCGCGCGATGCGCCGGTGTTCGAACAGCCGACGCACAGCAAAGAGGCGGCCGTTCCGTTCAGCGTCCGTCTCGCGGCCCTAGGGGATCGATGACTGAGTATGGCCGGGGCCCCGGCTCTGAACCGTGGCATCCCGAGGACCCGTTGTACGGGGACCAGGGATGGGGAGGGCAGCAGGCCGCGGACGGCCATGCTTCCTACGGCGGCCAGCCGCAGCAGCAGTACCCGCAGCAGCCGCAGCAGCAGTACGGTCAGCACGACCAGTACCAGCAGGACCCGTATCAGCAGCAGTACGGCCAGCAGCAGCCTCAGCAGCCGCAGCACCCGCAGCAGCAGTACGACCAGCAGCAGTACAACGGCGGCTGGGACACGGGTCAGCAGGCCGCGATGCCGTACGGCGCCGATCCGACCGATCCCTACGGCGGTCAGCAGCCCGGCTACGGCGGTGAGCGCGCCGACTACTACGCCACCCCCGAGGCCTACCCGCCGCCGCAGCCCCCGGGCCGGCGGCCCGAGCCCGAGCCCGAGGCCGAGCAGCCCGCCCCCGACTGGCAGGGCGAGGCGCCGCAGGAGGAGACCCACCCCTTCTTCGCCGGCGACGACCGTGACGACGACGGCGACGACGACGGGCGCGAGTCGCGCCGGGGCGACGGCCGGGAGCGCCGCGGCAAGGGCAAGGGCAAGAAGAAGAGCCGCAACGGCGTCGCGTGCCTGGTCGTCGCTGTGGTCCTGGTGGGCGGTCTCGGCGGAGTGGGCTACTTCGGCTACCAGTTCTGGCAGGGCAAGTTCGGCGCGGCCGAGGACTACGAGGGCGCGGGCAGCGGCTCGACCCAGGTCACCGTGCCCAAGGGCGCGGGTCTGTCGCAGATCGGCCAGATCCTCGCCGAGGCCGGGGTCGTCAAGAGCTCGGGCGCTTTCGTCTCCGCGGCCAACGCCAACCCCGAGGGCAAGTCCATCCAGGCCGGGGTCTACACCCTCAGCAAGGAGATGTCCGGGGCGAACGCCGTCAAGGAGATGCTCAGCCCCGCCAGCCGCAACAACCTCATCATTCCCGAGGGCAAGCGGAACGCGTACGTCTACGAGCAGATCGACAAGCGCCTCTCCCTCAAGGCCGGCACGACCAAGGCCGTCGCGAAGGAGAAGGCCAAGAGCCTCGGCCTGCCGAAGTGGGCGAACGACGACTCGGACATCAAGGACCCGCTGGAAGGATTCCTCTTCCCCGCGAGCTACCCGGTCGCCAAGGGCATGAAGCCCGAGGAGGTCCTGGAGAAGATGGTGGCCCGCGCCAACGAGGAGTTCGGCAAGAAGGACCTCGAGGCCGAGGCCCAGAAGCTCGGCCTGAAGTCGCCGCTCCAGGTGCTCACCGTCGCGAGCCTCGTCCAGGCCGAGGGCAAGTACAAGCACGACTTCGACAAGGTCTCGCGGGTCGTCTACAACCGCCTCAAGCCGAACAACGCCGAGACGGTCGGCCGGCTGGAGTTCGACTCGACGATCAACTACATCCGCAGCGAGAGCAAGCTGGACCTCGGCGCGGTCGACAACCTGCGGAAGATCAAGGACCCGTACAACACGTACGACATCAAGGGCCTGCCGCCCGGTCCGATCGGCAACCCGGGTCTGTCCGCCTTCAACTCGGCGCTCAAGCCCACGCCCGGCCCCTGGTACTACTTCGTGTCGGTCACCGAGGACCAGACGCTCTTCGCGGTCACCAACGCGGAGCACGAGCGGAACCGGAAGAAGTACGAGGAACAGCAGGAGAAGAACGGCCAGTGAGCACTCCCAAGCGGGCGGCGGTCCTCGGATCGCCGATCGCCCACTCGCTCTCGCCGGTGCTGCACCGCGCGGCGTACGCGGAGCTCGGCCTGTCCGACTGGTCGTACGACCGGTTCGAGGTGGACGAGGCCGGGCTGCCCGGGTTCATGGCGGGGCTCGAGGGCGCCTGGGCGGGGCTGTCGCTGACGATGCCGCTCAAGCGGGCGGTCATCCCGCTGCTCGACGGCGTCAGCGACACGGCCGCCTCGGTCGAGGCGGTGAACACCGTGGTGTTCGCCGAGGACGGCCGGAAGCTGGGCGACAACACCGACATTCCCGGCATGATCGCCGCTCTGCGCGAGCGGGGCGTCGACCGGGTCGAGTCGGCCGCCGTGCTCGGCGCCGGCGCGACCGCGTCCTCGGCGCTCGCCGCGCTCGCCCAGATCTGCGCCGGTCCGGTCACCGCGTATGTGCGCAGCGCCGCCCGGGCGCGGGAGATGCGCGGCTGGGGGGAGCGGCTCGGCGTCGACGTGCGGATCGCCGACTGGGCGGAGGCGCCGGCCGCGCTGGAGGCGCCCCTGGTCGTCGCCACCACCCCGGCCGGGACGACGGACGAGCTGGCGGCCGAGGCGCCTGAGCGGCCCGGCACGCTCTTCGACGTGCTGTACGAGCCGTGGCCGACCGCGCTGGCGGCCGGCTGGGCGGCGCGGGGCGGCGCGGTCGTGGGCGGCCTGGACCTCCTCGTCCACCAGGCGGTGCTCCAGGTCGAGCAGATGACCGGCCGCAAGCCGGCCCCGCTGGCGGCCATGCGGGCCGCGGGCGAGCGGGCGCTGGCCGGGGGCGGCGCATGACGCTCGCGGGGCAGCTGCCCGAGGACGTCTTCCGGTTCCTCGTGCGGCTCGTGCCGTTCGAGGCGTATCTCGGGCTGGCCGTCGGCGTCGCGGTGATCGTGCTGCTGGCGAAGGCGCGACGGGCCGCCGCCAGGTCCTCCGCTTCCGGTTCTTCCGGCTGACAGGCTTCTCCGGCTGACCGGACGCTGCTGCACGCTCCAGGGCCCCGTCGCATCGAGGTCGGCATCGACCGTCTCGTCCACGCTCTGGCGTGCGCTGTCGGTCCAGACGCCGTCGTCGGTCACCGGCAGGAACCGGCCGCGACGAAGCTGTCCGCCGGCAGACCCGCGTTTGCGGGCCCGCTCGGCGTCCGTCTGCTGGACCGGCGACCGGGTCGGGTCCCAGGTCATGGGAGGATCAGAGGGAGGCGGGCCAGGGCCGCGCACCCGGTCGCGCCGTCGCAGTTCGAGGCGCGAGCATGAGGAGCACCGTTGAGCAGGTTGCGTTGGCTGACCGCGGGGGAGTCGCACGGACCCGCACTGGTGGCGACGCTGGAGGGTCTTCCCGCCGGTGTGCCGGTCACCACCGAGATGGTGGCGGACCACCTGGCCCGGCGCCGGCTGGGCTACGGCCGCGGCGCGCGGATGAAGTTCGAGCGCGACGAGGTCACCTTCCTCGGCGGTGTACGCCACGGCCTGACCATGGGCTCGCCGGTCGCCGTGATGGTCGGCAACACCGAGTGGCCCAAGTGGGAGCAGGTCATGTCGGCCGACCCGGTCGACCCCGAGGAGCTCGCCAAGCTGGCCCGCAACGCCCCGCTGACCCGCCCGCGCCCCGGCCACGCCGACCTCGCGGGCATGCAGAAGTACGCGCTGGACGAGGCTCGGCCGATCCTCGAGCGGGCGAGCGCCCGTGAGACGGCGGCGCGCGTGGCGCTGGGCGCGGTGGCACGCTCGTACCTCAAGGAGACGACCGGCGTCGAGATCGTCTCGCACGTCGTCGAGCTCGCCGCCGCCAAGGCGCCCTACGGCGTCTACCCCACCCCCGCCGACGAGGCGCGGCTGGACGAGGACCCGGTGCGCTGCCTGGACGCGGACGCGTCGAAGGCGATGGTCGCGGAGATCGACCAGGCCCACAAGGACGGCGACACCCTGGGCGGCGTCGTGGAGGTCCTGGCCTACGGCGTCCCCGTCGGCCTCGGCTCGCACGTCCACTGGGACCGCCGGCTGGACGCCCGACTGGCCGCCGCGCTCATGGGCATCCAGGCGATCAAGGGCGTCGAGGTCGGCGACGGCTTCGACCTCGCCCGCGTCCCCGGCTCCAAGGCGCACGACGAGATCGTCCCGACCGCGGACGGCATCCGCCGCTCCACCGGCCGCTCCGGCGGCACCGAGGGCGGCATGTCGACCGGCGAGCTGCTGCGCGTGCGCGCCGCGATGAAGCCGATCGCGACGGTCCCGCGCGCCCTCGCCACGATCGACGTCACCACCGGCGAGGTCGCCCAGGCCCACCACCAGCGCTCCGACGTCTGCGCCGTCCCGGCCGCCGGCATCGTGGCCGAGGCGATGGTCGCGCTCGTCCTCGCCGACGCCGTCGCGGAGAAGTTCGGCGGCGACAGCGTCGCCGAGACCCGCCGCAACGTGCAGTCCTACCTCGAGAACCTGCACATCCGGTGAGCGCCCCGCTGATCGTCCTGGTCGGGCCCATGGGGTCCGGCAAGTCCACGGTCGGCGAGCTGCTCGCCGACCGGCTCGGCGTGGGCTACCGGGACACCGACGCAGACATCGTCGCGGCCGAGGGCCGGGAGATCTCGGACATCTTCGTCGACGCGGGCGAGCCGTACTTCCGCGAGCTGGAGCGAGCGGCCGTGCGCGCCGCCGTCGCCGAGCACACGGGCGTCCTCGCCCTCGGCGGCGGAGCGATCCTCGACGACTCCACGCGCGCCCTGCTGAGCGGGCTGCCCGTCGTCTACCTCTCGATGGAGGTGGAGGAGGCGGTCAAGCGGGTCGGCCTCAACCAGGCGCGCCCGCTGCTCGCCGTCAACCCCCGCCGCCAGTGGCGCGAGCTCATGGACGCCCGCCGCCATCTCTACACCGAGGTGGCTCGCACCGTCGTGGCCACCGACGACCGGACCCCCGAAGAGGTCGCCGAGGCGGTCCTCGACGCTTTGGAGCTGAAGGACGTATGAGCGAGCAGGCTGTGACCCGTGTCCACATCGGCGGCACGGAGGGCTCCGATCCGTACGACGTGCTGATCGGCCGGCAGCTGCTGGGCGAGCTGCCCGCGCTGATCGGGACCCAGGCGCAGCGGGTGGCCGTGCTGCACCCCGAGGCGCTCGCCGGCACCGGCGACGCGATCCGCGAGGACCTGGCGGCGCAGGGCTACGACGCCATCGCGATCCAGCTGCCGAACGCCGAGGAGGCCAAGACCGTCGAGGTCGCGGCGTACTGCTGGAAGGCTCTGGGCCAGACCGGCTTCACCCGCTCCGATGTGATCGTGGGCGTCGGCGGCGGCGCCACCACCGACGTCGCGGGCTTCGTCGCGGCGACCTGGCTGCGCGGGGTCCGCTGGATCGCCGTGCCCACCACGGTCCTCGGGATGGTCGACGCGGCCGTCGGCGGCAAGACGGGCATCAACACCGCCGAGGGCAAGAACCTGGTCGGCGCGTTCCACCCCCCGGCCGGGGTGCTGTGCGATCTGGCGGCCCTGGACTCGCTGCCCGTCAACGACTACGTCTCGGGCCTGGCGGAGATCGTCAAGGCCGGCTTCATCGCCGACCCCGCGATCCTCGACCTGATCGAGGCGGACCCGCAGGGAGCGCGTACGCCCACCGGCCCGCACGCCTCGGAGCTGATCGAGCGCGCCGTCCGGGTCAAGGCCGAGGTCGTCTCCAGCGACCTCAAGGAGTCGGGACTGCGCGAGATCCTCAACTACGGCCACACCCTCGCCCACGCCATCGAGAAGAACGAGCGCTACAAGTGGCGGCACGGCGCGGCCGTCTCCGTCGGCATGGTCTTCGCCGCCGAGCTGGGACGGCTGGCGGGGCGGCTGGACGACGCGACCGCCGACCGGCACCGCGCCGTCCTGGAGTCCGTCGGCCTGCCGCTCACCTACCGCGGCGACCAGTGGCCCAAGCTGCTGGAGACCATGAAGGTCGACAAGAAGTCCCGCGGCAGCCTGCTGCGCTTCATCGTCCTGGACGGCCTGGCCAAGCCGACCGTGCTGGAGGGCCCCGACCCGGCGGTGCTGCTCGCGGCCTACGGAGAGGTGTCCGCCTGATGCGCAAGGTGCTGGTCCTCAACGGCCCCAACCTCGGCCGGCTCGGCTCCCGCGAGCCCGACGTGTACGGCGCGACCTCCTACGCCGGTCTGGTGGACACCTGCCAGACCCTCGGCAAGGAGCTCGGCTTCGACGTAGACGTCCGCGAGACCAACGACGAGGGCGAGCTGGTCCGTTGGCTCCACGAGGCCGCAGACGGCTCGATTCCGGTCGTTCTCAACCCGGGCGCGTTCACGCACTACTCGTACGCGATGCGGGACGCGGCGGCCCAGCGGACCGCCCCGCTGATCGAGGTGCACATCTCGAACCCGTACGCCCGCGAGGCCTTCCGGCACACCTCCGTGGTCGCGGCGGTGGCCAGCGGCACGGTCGCCGGGTTCGGCGTCGGCTCCTACCGGCTGGCCCTGCGCGCGCTCGCCGAGGAGACCAGCGGCTGACGGGCACTTCGGGCGTTTCCCGGCCGTTCGCAAGGCAGCGGCCGGGAAGGTGCTCCTCCCCGCGCCCGCCGGGGGAGGTACGGTTCGGTCAGGCGGCCGAACTGCCGCCTGACCAGCGTCAGTCGCACGAGACGGAGTGGCACCGGATGCAGCACGCAGTGGGGGCTCCGCTGCCGCCTCCCCACGGACCGGGGCAGGGACCGGCCGCATGGACACACAGCGCCCAGCACCCAGGGCCGTCGATGGGCCATCCGCCCGGCGTCCCCGCAGGACCTCCGCCCGGCGCTCCCATGGCGCCTCCGGCCTCTGCGCCGCCGCACGGCGCGCCCGCCGGACCGCCGCCCGCCTCCCCGCCGCCGCACGGGCAGCCTCCCGCGTCGCCGCCGCCCGCCGCACCCGGCTGGAACGCGTCCGTGCCGCCGCAGGCCCCGATGCCGCCCTCCCGCGAGTCCACGGGCCATATCCAGCTGCCGCCCGGCGGCCCGGTGCCCATACCCGCCCCGCCGCAGGCCGACAGCGGCACAGGAGCCACGACGCTGGCCGTCCTGCTGATCGGCCCGGCCGGCGCCGGCAAGACGACCGTGGCCCGGCACTGGGCGAACCAGCGCCGCGTCCCGACCGCGCACATCAGCCTCGACGACGTCCGCGAGTGGGTCTGCTCCGGCTTCGCCGACCCCCAGTCCGGCTGGAACGACAACTCCGAGGCCCAGTACCGCCTGGCCCGCCGCACCTGCGGCTTCGCCGCGCGGAACTTCCTGGCCAACGGCATCTCCTGCATCCTCGACGACGCCGTCTTCCCCGACCGGCCCGTCGTCGGCCTCGGCGGCTGGAAGCGGCACGTCGGCCCCGGCCTGCTGCCCGTCGTCCTGCTGCCCGGCCTGGAGATCGTCCTGGAGCGCAACGCCGAGCGCAGCGGCAACCGCCGTCTCTCGGACGAGGAGGTGGCCGGCATCCACGGCCGGATGGCCGGCTGGTACGGCTCCGGCCTGCCGATCATCGACAACTCCAAGTACGACGTGGAGACCACCGCCCGCGTCCTCGACGACGTGCTGGCCAGGTCCATCGCCAGCCCGCCGAACTGGTAGCCGCGCGCACGGCCGTGCCCACCCCCGGTCGGACGCGCTGAACCGGCCGGATCGCGCCCACGCTCGTACGCTCGTGGCATGTCAGAGGTGTATGGGGTCCGGCGCGGGCAGCTGCGCGACCGGTGCGAGGCCACCGGCAGCGCCGCGGCGCTGGTCTCCCGTCCCGCCAACGTCCGCTACCTCGCGGGCGGGGCGCCGTCCGGGGCCGTGCTGCTGGTCGGGCCGGGCGAGGACATGCTGCTCTGCCCGCGCACGCCCACCGGCGACCCCTCCGAGGGCAGGCTGGACGAGGCGCTGCGCCAGACCGTCCTGCCGACCTCGGCCGGGGACCCGGCGGTCGCCGCCGCCGAGCTGGCGCGCACCGAGGGCGTGCAGACGCTCGCCGTGGAGGAGCACCATCTGACCGTCGCCCGGCATCGGGCGCTGGGCTCGGTCGCTCCCCGGCTGCGGCTGGCCGACCTCGGCCTCGCCGTCGAGCAGCAGCGGATCGTGAAGGACGAGGAGGAGATCGCCCTCCTGCGGATCGCGGCGGAGATCGCCGACCAGGCGCTGGGGGAGCTGCTGGAGTCGATCCTGGTGGGGCGGACCGAGCGGCATCTGGCCCTGGAGCTGGAGCGGCGGCTGGTCGACCACGGCGCGGACGGGCCGGCCTTCGCCACCTCCGTCGCCACCGGGCCGAACTCCGGCCGCGGCGGCCACCGGCCGTCCGATCGCAGGGTCGAGGAGGGCGACTTCCTCTCGGTCTGCCTGGGCGCGAACTACCGCGGATACCGGTCCGAGATCGGGCGCACGTTCGTCATCGGGACGACGCCCGCGGACTGGCAGATCGAGCTGTACGACCTCGTCTTCGCCGCTCAGCGGGGTGCGCGGGAGGCGCTGGCGCCCGGCGCCGCCTACCGGGACGTGGACCGGGCGGCGCGCCAGATTCTGGACGGGGCGGGCCACGGCGAGGGCCTCGCTCCGCTCATGGGGCACGGCGTCGGACTCGAAATCGACGAGGACCCGCAGCTTGCGCCTGCGGCCATGGGTAAACTGGACGCTTGCGTGCCGGTCACCGTCGAACCGGGGGTCCACCTCCCGGGCCGGGGCGGGGTCCGGATCGATGACACGCTCGTCGTGCGCCAGGAGGCGGACGGCGGACCCGAGCTACTCACCATTACGACCAAGGAGCTGCTCGCGCTCTAGCTCTCGCTGTGCGCGCTTCCATGGTCCCACCAGCTTCAGTCCAGGAGATTCCGCAACCGTGGCTTCCACGAACGACCTCAAGAACGGCATGGTGCTCAAGCTCGACGGAGGCCAGCTCTGGTCCGTCGTCGAGTTCCAGCACGTCAAGCCCGGCAAGGGCCCTGCCTTTGTGCGCACCAAGCTCAAGAACGTCCTGTCCGGCAAGGTTGTCGACAAGACGTTCAACGCCGGCGTGAAGGTCGAGACGGCCACCGTCGACCGCCGTGACATGCAGTTCTCGTACATGGACGGCGAGTACTTCGTCTTCATGGACATGCAGACGTACGACCAGCTGATGATCGACCGCAAGCAGGTCGGCGACGCCGCGAACTTCCTCATCGAGGGCTTCAGCGCCAACGTCGCGCAGCACGAGGGCGAGGTGCTCTACGTCGAGCTGCCGGCCGCCGTCGAGCTCACCGTCCAGCACACCGAGCCGGGCGTGCAGGGCGACCGCTCCACCGGCGGCTCCAAGCCCGCCACGCTGGAGACGGGCTACGAGATCCAGGTCCCGCTCTTCATCACCACTGGTGAGAAGATCAAGGTCGACACCCGTTCCGGCGACTACCTCGGCCGGGTGAACAACTAACCGTGGCCGCTCGGAACAAGGCCCGCAAGCGCGCATTCCAGATCCTTTTCGAGGCCGACCAGCGCGGGGTGCCCGTGCGCGACGTCCTCGCGGACTGGGTGCGGCACTCGCGGTCCGACGACCGGCAGCCGCCGGTCAACGCGTTCACCATGGACCTGGTCGAGGGCTACGCCGACAAGGTGAACCGCATCGACGAGCTGATCGCCACGTACGCCGTGGGCTGGGACCTCGACCGCATGCCGGTCGTGGACCGGAACATCGTGCGCCTGGCAGCCTATGAGCTGATCTGGGTCGACGAGACCCCGGACGCGGTGGCGATCGACGAGGCGGTGCAGCTCGCCAAGGAGTTCTCCACCGACGACTCCCCCGCGTTCGTGAACGGCCTGCTGGGCCGCTTCAAGGACCTCAAGCCGAGCCTGCGGCGCGAATAGCCCGCAGTCGGCCCCTCAGGCCCGCAGCAGAAGACGACCGCTCTTCTGCCGCGGGCCTGCTGCATGTCCGCACCGGACGCCCCCAGCGGATGTCCCCACCGGATGTCCGCCGACCGCCTCGACGCGGGTGCGGGGGAGGGGAGTCGGGGCGGGCGGATCCGGGTACGAGAACGTCGAAGGGCGAACCCGGACCAACCCGGATTCGCCCTCCGACGTGACGTTTCTCCTGAAGCGGCGTCAGCCTTCCTCGTGCGCCACCGCGCGTCGTGCGTCCGCGTCCAGCACGCCCCAGCTGATGAGCTGCTCGGTCAGGACCGAGGGCGACTGGTCGTAGATGACGGCGAGCGTGCGCAGGTCGTCCTGGCGGATCGACAGCACCTTGCCGTTGTAGTCGCCGCGCTGGGACTGGATGGTGGCGGCGTAGCGCTGGAGCGGGCCGGCCTTCTCCTGCGGCACATGGGCCAGGCGCTCCAGATCCAGGACGAGCTTCGGCGGCGGCTCGGCGGCCCCGCCCGGCGTGGTGCCGGGAAGCAGCTCCTGCACCGGGACGCCGTAGAAGTCAGCCAGCTCGGCGAGGCGCTGTACGGTCACGGCGCGGTCGCCGCGCTCGTACGAGCCGACCACGACGGCCTTCCAGCGGCCCTGGGACTTCTCTTCCACGCCGTGGAGGGAAAGCCCCTGCTGGGTGCGGATGGCGCGGAGCTTGGCCCCGAGCTGTTTTGCGTATTCGCTGGACATATAGCTCCCCGGACACTGTCTCGACGTGCGGCTCGGCCGCGCGGCTGGTCACTCACTGTGAGGTTACGCAGCGTTACTTGGATGCGTCAAGCCGAATGGTCCACAGCGCGCTCGACCAGGGGAGTGACCACCGGGCGCCAAGGCCCTGGTACCGTGGGTGGCGCAATTCCGACGTCCTTTAAGGTCCGTCCCGTGAGGCGGAGAAGGAGGTCCGTTTTCATATGGACACGCACGACAGCTCCGATTCGGCGCGCCCCGTCCTCGAGGCCCCCGACATCGCGCGGGTACTGACCCGCATCGCCCACGAGATCGTCGAACGCGCCAAGGGCGCCGACGACGTGGTCCTCCTCGGCATTCCGACCCGCGGGGTGTTCCTCGCCCGCCGGCTCGCCGACAAGCTCGAGGAGATCACCGGACGGAAGATCCCGGTCGGCTCCCTCGACATCACGATGTACCGCGACGACCTGCGCATGCGGCCTGCCCGCGCGCTGGCCCGCACCGAGATCCCCGGCGACGGCATCGACGGCCGGCTGGTCGTCCTCGTCGACGACGTGCTCTTCTCCGGACGCACGATCCGCGCCGCGCTCGACTCGCTGAACGACATCGGCCGCCCGCGCGCCGTCCAGCTGGCGGTCCTCGTCGACCGCGGCCACCGCGAGCTCCCGATCCGCGCCGACTACGTAGGCAAGAACCTCCCGACGTCGTTGCGGGAGACGGTCAAGGTCCAGCTCGCCGAGGAGGACGGTCGCGACACCGTGCTGCTCGGAAGCGCTCGGACCTCCCCGGCCGGCGAGCAGTAGCACCCCTTCGCGCGCGGACCCGTGATCCGGGCCCGCGCACAGGCCTGCCCGCCCGCCCTCCAGCGCCCCTCCACGACATACCGGAGCAACAGATGAAGCGCCACCTCATCTCGGCCGCCGACCTCACCCGCGACGACGCCGTCCTCGTCCTCGACACCGCCGAGGAGATGGCCCGGGTCGCCGACCGGCCGATCAAGAAGCTGCCGACCCTGCGCGGCCGCACCGTCGTCAACCTCTTCTTCGAGGACTCCACCCGCACCCGGATCTCCTTCGAGGCCGCCGCCAAGCGCCTCTCCGCCGACGTCATCAACTTCTCGGCCAAAGGCTCGTCCGTCTCCAAGGGCGAGTCGCTCAAGGACACCGCGCTGACCCTGGAGGCGATGGGCGCGGACGCCGTCGTCATCCGCCACCACGCCTCCGGCGCGCCCTACCGCCTGGCCACCTCCGGCTGGATCGACGGCGCGGTCGTCAACGCCGGAGACGGCACCCACGAGCACCCCACCCAGGCGCTGCTCGACGCCTTCACCATGCGCCGCCGGCTGGTCGGCCCGGACGCCGGCCTGGGGCGCGATCTGGCCGGCCGCCGGATCACCGTCGTCGGCGACGTCCTGCACAGCCGCGTCGCCCGCTCCAACGTCCTGCTGCTGAACACCCTGGGCGCTCACGTCACTCTCGTAGCACCGCCCACTCTGGTCCCCATCGGGGTCGAGAACTGGCCGTGCGAGGTGTCGTACGACCTGGACGAGGTGCTTCCGAAGTCCGACGCGGTGATGATGCTGCGTGTGCAGCGCGAACGCATGAACGCCGCCTTCTTCCCGACGGAGCGCGAGTACTCGCGCCGCTACGGCCTGGACGGCGACCGCATGGCGCGGATGCCCGAGCACGCGATCGTGATGCACCCCGGGCCGATGAACCGCGGCATGGAGATCACCGCGCAGGTCGCCGACTCCGACCGCTGCACCGCCGTCGAGCAGGTCGCCAACGGCGTCAGCATCCGCATGGCGGTCCTCTATCTGCTTCTGGGCGGCAACGAGCCCGCCGTCAGCCCCACGCACGCCCGTACCGAGGAGAGCAAGTAACCATGAGCAAGACTCCGAAGATCCTTATTCGTGGCGCGAGGGTGCTGGGCGGCGAGCCGCAGGACGTCCTGATCGACGGCGAGACCGTCGCCGAGGTCGGGCAGGGCCTCTCCGCCGAGGGCGCCACCGTGATCGAGGCCGAGGGCCGGATCCTGCTGCCCGGCCTGGTCGACCTGCACACCCATCTGCGCGAGCCCGGCCGCGAGGACTCCGAGACCGTCCTGACCGGCACCAAGGCCGCCGCCGTCGGCGGCTTCACCGCCGTGCACGCCATGGCCAACACCTTCCCGGTCGCCGACACCGCCGGCGTCGTCGAGCAGGTCTGGCGGCTCGGCAAGGAGTCGGGCTACTGCGATGTGCAGCCCGTCGGCGCCGTCACCGTGGGCCTGGAGGGCAAGCAGCTCGCCGAGCTCGGCGCGATGCACGACTCCGCCGCCGGGGTGAAGGTCTTCTCCGACGACGGCAAGTGCGTCGACGACGCGGTGATCATGCGCCGCGCGCTGGAGTACGTGAAGGCGTTCGACGGCGTCGTCGCCCAGCACGCCCAGGAGCCCCGCCTGACCGCCGGCGCCCAGATGAACGAGGGAATCGTCTCCGCCGAGCTCGGCCTCGGCGGCTGGCCCGCGGTCGCCGAGGAGTCGATCATCGCCCGCGACGTCCTCCTCGCCGCCCACGTCGGCTCGCGCGTGCACATCTGCCACCTCTCCACCGCCGGCTCGGTCGAGATCGTGCGCTGGGCCAAGTCCAAGGGCTGGAACGTCACCGCCGAGGTCACCCCGCACCACCTGCTGCTCACCGACGAGCTGGTGCGCTCGTACAACCCCGTCTACAAGGTCAACCCGCCGCTGCGCACCGAGGCCGACGTCCTCGCCCTGCGCGAGGCCCTCGCCGACGGCACCATCGACTGCGTCGCCACCGACCACGCCCCGCACCCGCACGAGGACAAGGACTGCGAGTGGGCCGCGGCCGCCATGGGCATGGTGGGCCTGGAGACCGCGCTCTCCGTCGTCCAGCACACGATGGTCGACACCGGCCTCATCGACTGGGCGGGCGTCGCCGACCGGATGTCCTTCCGGCCCGCGAAGATCGGCCGCCTGGAGGACCACGGGCGCCCCGTCTCGGCAGGCGAGCCCGCCAACCTCACCCTCGTCGATCCGGCATACCGTGGTGTCGTGGACCCCGCGGGCTTCGCGTCCCGCAGCCGCAACACCCCCTACGAGGGCCGTGAGCTGCCGGGACGCGTCACCCACACCTTCCTGCGGGGCCGCGCGACGGTCGTGGACGGGAAGCTGGCGTGACACCTGCACTGAGCAATCTGGCCTCTCTGGCAGCCGAGCAGAAGTCGGCGGAGGTCACCGACTGGGCCGCCCGCCTGGGCTGGGTGGCCGGACTGCTGCTCTTCATCGCGTTCGTCTACTGGCTGATGCGCCAGGGATGGAAGTGGCGCGGCAGCCTCCAGTCCGACCTCCCCGAGCTCCCCACCCTGCCGAAGACCCCGGGCGCGCCGGTCCTCGAGCTGACCGGCCGCTACCACGGCTCCACCACGGCAGGGCAGTGGCTCGACCGGATCGTCGCCCACGGCCTGGGCGTGCGCAGCCGGGTCGAGCTCACCCTGACGGACGAGGGAGTCGCGGTCGTGCGCCCCGGGGCGCAGGACTTCTTCATCCCCCGGGACCGTCTGCGCGAGGCCCGGCTCGACAAGGGCATCGCGGGCAAGGTCCTCGCCGAGGGCGGACTGCTCGTCCTCACCTGGGCGCACGGCGACCAGCTGATCGACTCCGGCTTCCGCTCCGACCACGCGGCCGAGCACACCGCCTGGGTCGACGCCATCAGCAATATCAGCGACATCAGCAGCACCGGCAACCCCGACAACGCCGACAACACAGACAAGACCATGACGACGGAAGGCACCGCACGATGACGACCTCCACCCGGGGAGCGGCCGCCGCTCCCGCCGTACTCGTCCTGGAGGACGGCCGCACCTTCCGCGGCCGCGCCTACGGGGCCGTGGGGGAGACCTTCGGCGAGGCGGTGTTCAACACCGGCATGACCGGCTACCAGGAGACGCTGACCGACCCCTCCTACTGCCGCCAGGTCGTCGTGATGACCGCGCCGCACGTCGGCAACACCGGCGTCAACGACGAGGACGACGAGTCGAAGAAGATCTGGGTCGCCGGCTACGTCGTCCGCGACCCCGCCCGCATCCCCTCCAACTGGCGCTCCCGCCGCTCGCTCGACGACGAGCTCGTCCAGCAGGGCGTCGTGGGCATCAGCGGCATCGACACCCGCGCCCTCACCCGCCATCTGCGCGAGCGCGGCGCGATGCGCGTCGGCATCTTCTCCGGCCCGGCCCTCGCCGACGAAGCCACGCTCCTGGCCCGCGTCCAGCAGGCCCCCGAGATGAAGGGCGCGAACCTCTCCGACGAGGTCGCCACCAGCGAGGCGTACGTCGTCCCGGCCATCGGCGAGAAGAAGTTCACCGTCGCCGCGATCGACCTCGGCATCAAGGGCATGACCCCGCACCGGATGGCCGAGCGCGGCATCGAGGTGCACGTCCTGCCGGCCTCCGCCACTCTCGAGGAGGTCTACGCCCTCGCCCCCGACGGCGTCTTCCTCTCCAACGGCCCCGGCGACCCGGCCACCGCCGACCTGACCGTCGTCAAGGGCGTCCTGGAGCGCAAGACCCCGCTCTTCGGCATCTGCTTCGGCAACCAGCTGCTCGGCCGCGCGCTCGGCTTCGGCACCTACAAGCTCAAGTACGGCCACCGCGGCATCAACCAGCCCGTGCAGGACCGCACGACCGGCAAGGTCGAGGTCACCGCGCACAACCACGGGTTCGCCGTCGAGGCCCCGCTGGACAAGGTCTCCGACACCCCCTACGGCCGCGCCGAGGTCTCCCACGTCTGCCTCAACGACAACGTGGTCGAGGGCCTCCAGCTGCTCGACCAGCCGGCCTTCAGCGTCCAGTACCACCCGGAGGCGGCCGCGGGTCCGCACGACGCCGCGTACCTCTTCGACCGTTTCACGTCTTTGATGAACACAGCCCAGATGGAGGCCGAGCGTGCCTAAGCGCACCGATATCCAGTCCGTCCTGGTCATCGGCTCCGGCCCGATCGTCATCGGCCAGGCCGCCGAGTTCGACTACTCCGGCACCCAGGCCTGCCGCGTCCTCAAGGCCGAGGGCCTGCGCGTCATCCTGGTGAACTCCAACCCGGCGACGATCATGACCGACCCGGAGATCGCCGACGCCACGTACGTCGAGCCGATCACCCCCGAGTTCGTCGAGAAGATCATCGCCAAGGAGCGCCCCGACGCCCTCCTGCCCACCCTCGGCGGCCAGACCGCGCTCAACACCGCGATCTCCATGCACGAGCAGGGCGTCCTGGAGAAGTACGGCGTCGAGCTCATCGGCGCCAACGTCGAGGCGATCAACAAGGGCGAGGACCGCGACCTCTTCAAGGGCGTCGTCGAGGCCGTCAACGCCAAGATCGGCCACGGCGAGTCCGCCCGCTCGGTCATCTGCCACGCCATGGACGACGTCATCAAGGGCGTCGAGACGCTCGGCGGCTACCCCGTCGTCGTGCGGCCCTCCTTCACCATGGGCGGCGCCGGCTCCGGCTTCGCCCACGACGAGGAGGAGCTGCGCCGCATCGCGGGCCAGGGCCTGACGCTCTCCCCGACCACCGAGGTGCTCCTGGAGGAGTCCATCCTCGGCTGGAAGGAGTACGAGCTGGAGCTGATGCGCGACAAGAACGACAACGTCGTGGTCGTCTGCTCCATCGAGAACTTCGACCCGATGGGCGTCCACACCGGCGACTCGATCACCGTCGCCCCGGCGATGACCCTGACCGACCGCGAGTACCAGCGGCTGCGCGACATCGGCATCGCGATCATCCGCGAGGTCGGCGTGGACACCGGCGGCTGCAACATCCAGTTCGCCGTCGACCCCGAGGACGGCCGGATCATCGTCATCGAGATGAACCCGCGCGTCTCCCGGTCCTCCGCGCTCGCGTCCAAGGCCACCGGCTTCCCGATCGCCAAGATCGCGGCGAAGCTCGCCGTCGGCTACACGCTGGACGAGATCCCGAACGACATCACCGAGAAGACCCCGGCCTCCTTCGAGCCCACGCTCGACTACGTGGTGGTCAAGGCCCCGCGGTTCGCCTTCGAGAAGTTCCCGTCCGCCGACGCCACGCTCACCACCACCATGAAGTCGGTGGGCGAGGCCATGGCGATCGGCCGCAACTTCACCGAGGCGCTGCAGAAGGCCCTGCGCTCGCTGGAGAAGAAGGGCTCGCAGTTCGCCTTCACCGGGGAGCCGGGCGACAAGGACGAGCTGCTGCGCGAGGCCGTGCGGCCCACCGACGGCCGGATCAACACCGTCATGCAGGCCATCCGCGCGGGCGCCAGCGCCGACGAGGTCTTCGAGGCCACGAAGATCGACCCGTGGTTCGTCGACCAGCTCTTCCTGATCAAGGAGCACGCCGACGAGCTCGCCGCCGCCGAGAAGCTCCACCCCGAGCTGCTCGCCGAGGCCAAGCGGCACGGCTTCTCCGACGCCCAGATCGCCGAGATCCGCGGGCTGCGCGAGGACGTCGTCCGCGAGGTCCGGCACGCGCTGGGCATCCGCCCGGTCTACAAGACGGTCGACACCTGCGCCGCCGAGTTCGCCGCCAAGACGCCGTACTTCTACTCCTCCTACGACGAGGAGAGCGAGGTCGCCGCGCGCTCCAAGCCCGCGGTGATCATCCTCGGCTCGGGCCCCAACCGCATCGGCCAGGGCATCGAGTTCGACTACTCCTGCGTCCACGCCTCCTTCGCCCTGAGCGACGCGGGCTACGAGACCGTGATGGTCAACTGCAACCCCGAGACCGTCTCCACCGACTACGACACCTCCGACCGGCTCTACTTCGAGCCGCTCACCCTGGAGGACGTCCTGGAGATCGTCCACGCCGAGTCGCTGGCGGGCCCGATCGCGGGCGTCGTCGTCCAGCTCGGCGGCCAGACCCCCCTCGGCCTCGCCCAGGCCCTGAAGGACAACGGCGTGCCCGTCGTCGGCACCCCGCCGGAGGCGATCCACGCCGCCGAGGACCGCGGCGCGTTCGGCCAGGTGCTCGCCGAGGCGGGCCTGCCGGCCCCCAAGCACGGCACCGCCACCACCTTCGCCGGCGCCAAGGCCATCGCCGACGAGATCGGCTACCCCGTCCTGGTCCGCCCGTCGTACGTGCTCGGCGGACGCGGCATGGAGATCGTGTACGACGAGACCCGCCTCGAGTCGTACATCGCCGAGTCCACCGAGATCAGCCCCACCCGGCCGGTCCTGGTCGACCGCTTCCTCGACGACGCGATCGAGATCGACGTCGACGCGCTCTACGACGGCCACGAGCTCTACCTCGGCGGCGTCATGGAGCACATCGAGGAGGCCGGCATCCACTCCGGCGACTCGGCCTGCGCGCTGCCCCCGATCACCCTCGGCGGCTTCGACGTCAAGCGCCTGCGCGCCTCCACCGAGGCCATCGCCAAGGGCGTCGGCGTCCGCGGCCTGATCAACATCCAGTTCGCGATGGCCGGCGACATCCTCTACGTCCTGGAGGCCAACCCCCGCGCCTCCCGGACCGTCCCCTTCACCTCGAAGGCGACCGCCGTGCCGCTGGCGAAGGCCGCCGCCCGCATCTCGCTGGGCGCGACCGTCGCCGAGCTGCGCGCCGAGGGCCTGCTCCCGGCGGTCGGCGACGGCGGCACGCTCCCGCTGGACGCGCCGATCTCCGTCAAGGAGGCCGTCCTGCCCTGGTCGCGCTTCCGCGACATAAACGGCCGCGGCGTCGACACCGTCCTCGGCCCGGAGATGCGCTCCACCGGCGAGGTCATGGGCATCGACTCGGTGTTCGGCACGGCGTACGCCAAGTCGCAGGCGGGCGCGTACGGACCGCTGCCCACCAAGGGCCGCGCGTTCATCTCCGTCGCCAACCGCGACAAGCGCTCGATGATCTTCCCGGCGCGCGAGCTCGTCGCCCACGGCTTCGAGCTGCTCGCCACCTCCGGCACGGCCGAGGTGCTCAAGCGCAACGGCATCAACGCCACCATCGTGCGCAAGCAGTCCGAGGGCCAGGGCCCGAACGGCGAGAAGACCATCGTCCAGCTGATCCACGACGGCCAGGTCGACCTCATCGTCAACACGCCGTACGGCACCGGCGGCCGCCTCGACGGCTACGACATCCGCACGGCCGCCGTCGCACGGGCCGTCCCCTGCCTGACCACGGTCCAGGCGCTCGCCGCCGCCGTCCAGGGCATCGACGCGCTCAACCGCGGCGACGTGGGCGTGCGCTCACTCCAGGAACACGCGGAACACCTGACCGCGGCCCGCGAGGCCTAGCAGCCCAGGAGGGGGACACCGGATCCGGTGTCCCCCTCTTCATGAGGAAAGCACCCAGCACCCATGTACCGAATCTTCTTCAACCTGGTCTTCAAGCGGATGGACCCGGAGCAGGCCCACTATCTGGCCTTCCGCTGGATCCGGCTCGCGGCCCGCCTCCCCGTGCTGCGCACCCTGCTCGCCGCCGCGCTCGCCCCCCGCCACAAGGAGCTGCGCACCGAGGCGCTCGGGCTGCGGATGCACGGCCCCTTCGGCCTCGCCGCCGGCTTCGACAAGAACGCCGTCGCCATCGACGGCATGACCATGCTCGGCTTCGACCACGTCGAGATCGGCACGGTCACCGCGCAGCCGCAGCCCGGCAACCCCAAGAAGCGCCTCTTCCGGCTCGTCCCGGACCGCGCGCTGATCAACCGCATGGGCTTCAACAACGAGGGCTCGGCGGCCGTCGCGGAGCGGCTCGCCGCGCGCGTGCCCGCCTTCAAGACCGTCGTCGGCGTCAACATCGGCAAGACGAAGGTCGTGCCCGAGTCCCAGGCGGTGGAGGACTACGTCGTCTCCGCCGAGCGCCTGGCCCGGCACGCCGACTACCTCGTCGTGAACGTCTCCTCGCCCAACACGCCCGGCCTGCGCAGTCTCCAGGCCACCGAGTCGCTGCGCCCGCTGCTCAGCGCCGTGCGCGAGGCCGCCGACCGCACGGTCGCCGGCCGCCGCGTCCCCCTCCTGGTCAAGATCGCGCCCGACCTCGCGGACGAGGACGTGGACGCCGTCGCCGACCTGGCCCTGGAGCTCGGCCTGGACGGCATCATCGCCACGAACACCACGATCGCCCGGGACGGCCTCGGCCTGAAGTCCTCGCCGTCGCTGGTGAAGGAGACCGGCGGACTGTCCGGCGCGCCCGTCAAGGAGCGCTCCCTGGAGGTCCTGCGCCGCCTGTACGCGCGTGTGGGCGACCGGATCACCCTGGTGGGCGTCGGGGGCATCGAGAACGCCGAGGACGCCTGGCAGCGCATCCTGGCCGGCGCCACGCTGATCCAGGGCTACAGCGCCTTCGTCTACGAGGGCCCCTTCTACGCCCGCGCGATCCACAAGGGGCTCGCGGCCCGGCTCGCGGCCTCCCCGTACGCCACCCTCGCCGAGGCAGTCGGCGCCGAGACCCGGAAGGCGACCTCGTGACCCTCGCACCCTTCGGAGCGCGCCTGCGCCAGGCCATGGACTCCCGCGGCCCCCTCTGCGTCGGCATCGACCCGCACGCCTCGCTGCTCCACTCCTGGGGCCTGAACGACGACGTGGCGGGCCTGGAGCGGTTCTCCCGCACCACGGTCGAGGCGCTGGCCGACCGGGTCGCCGTACTCAAGCCGCAGTCCGCCTTCTTCGAGCGCTTCGGCTCGCGCGGCATCGCCGTGCTGGAGAAGACGGTCGAGGAGGCCCGAGCCGCGGGCGCGCTGGTCCTGATGGACGCCAAGCGCGGCGACATCGGCTCCACCATGGCCGCGTACGCCGCGACCTACCTCGACGAGGAGTCCCCGCTCTTCTCGGACGCCGTCACCCTCTCGCCGTACCTGGGCTTCGGCTCGCTGCGTCCCGCGCTGGACGCGGCCGCGGCGTCCGGCGCGGGCGTCTTCGTGCTGGCCCTCACCTCCAACCCGGAGGGCGCCGAGGTGCAGCGCGCCACGGCCGCCGACGGGCGCTCGCTGGCCCAGCTGATGCTCGACCACATGGCCGCGGAGAACGCGGGCGCGCAGCCGCTCGGCTCGGTGGGCGCGGTGGTCGGTGCGACGCTCGGCGACGCGGGCGTGGACCTGGACGTCAACGGCCCGCTGCTGGCCCCCGGGATCGGAGCCCAGGGCGCGACGCCCGCGGACCTCCCGGGCGTCTTCGGTGCCGCGGTGGGCAACGTCGTCCCGAGCGTCAGCCGGGGAGTGCTGCGGCACGGCCCCGACGCGGCCGCGCTGCGCGAGGCGGCGGAGCGGTTCGCCGCGGAGGTACGCGAGGCGGTGGCGGGCGCCTGACGGCGTCCCGCTGAGCCCCGGCTCGTGCGCACGACCCCCGATGTGAGCTTGTGAAACGCGTCGGCGGCGCCGAGCGGCGGGTCACTTGACAGAATCTTGGCCCAAAACCTGGTCGTAATGTCTGAAATATCCTGGTCGGTCGATGCTGACCAGGACTTTTCGTCTGTTCTCGCTGACTGGAGCGGTGATGGCCGCTAGTCTCCGTCGAAGAGGCGAACGCGCAGCTCCGTTGCTCGTTTCGCCTGGTGTGGGGCGAATAGGTTCCTCACCGGTCCGTATCCGACAGTTCGACATCCGAGGTGACGTAGGCGTGGCTCTTCCGCCCCTTACCCCTGAACAGCGCGCAGCCGCGCTCGAAAAGGCCGCCGCGGCTCGCCGGGAGCGGGCCGAGGTCAAGAATCGACTCAAGCACTCCGGCGCCTCCCTCCACGAGGTCATCAAGCAGGGCCAGGAGAACGACGTCATCGGCAAGATGAAGGTCTCCGCCCTCCTTGAGTCCCTGCCGGGCGTGGGCAAGGTCCGCGCCAAGCAGATCATGGAGAGGCTCGGCATCTCCGAGAGCCGCCGAGTGCGCGGTCTCGGCTCCAACCAGATCGCCTCTCTTGAGCGCGAGTTCGGCGGCGGCGCCGCCTGACGTTCTCGGGCACTCCCGAGAAGCTGGATAATCGCTGCATGGCAGCAGAGGTACGTCCGCGGCTGACCGTGCTCTCCGGCCCCTCTGGGGTGGGCAAGAGCACGGTCGTCGCTCATATGCGCAAGGTCCACCCCGAGGTATGGCTCTCGGTGTCGGCCACCACACGGAAGCCGCGCCCCGGCGAGCGTCATGGCGTTGAGTATTTCTTCGTCGGCGACGATGAATTCGACAAGCTGATCGCCAACGGCGAACTGCTGGAATGGGCCGAGTTCGCGGGCAACCGGTACGGCACGCCCCGTCGTGCGGTCCTGGACCACCTCGAGGCGGGCGAGCCCGTGCTGCTCGAGATCGATCTCCAGGGCGCCCGGCAGGTCAAGGAGTCCATGCCGGAGTCGCAGCTGGTCTTCCTGGCCCCGCCGAGCTGGGACGAGCTGGTGCGCCGGCTCACCGGGCGCGGCACCGAGTCCCCCGAGGTCATCGAACGCCGACTGGGGGCCGCCAAAGTGGAGCTGGCCGCCGAGTCCGAGTTCGACGTCACCCTGGTCAACACCTCCGTCGAGGACGTAGCGCGTGAGCTGCTAGCCTTGATGGCAGTTGTCTGATCTTTGTCCGAATCATTTGCAAGTTCTTCGGAAGGCTAGAGAGTGTCCTCTTCCATCACCGCGCCCGAGGGCATCATCAACCCGCCGATCGACGAGCTGCTCGAGGCTACTGACTCGAAGTACAGCCTCGTGATCTACGCGGCCAAGCGCGCACGCCAGATCAACGCGTACTACTCCCAGCTCGGCGAGGGCCTGCTCGAGTACGTCGGTCCCCTGGTGGACACGCACGTGCACGAGAAGCCGCTCTCGATCGCCCTGCGGGAGATCAACGCGGGTCTGCTGACGTCGGAGGCCATCGAGGGCCCGGCTCAGTAGGCGCACCACGTTTCTTCAGCACAGGCCCGGCAAGGGGCGTCCCCAGCGCAAGCGAGGGGGAGCATCCGCCGGGCCTGTGGTGTGTCATAGGCAGGTACGAGTCGTCAGGAGCGGGGATTCTCGTGGTGGACAAGCCGAAGGTCGTTCTGGGGGTCAGCGGTGGCATCGCCGCGTACAAGGCGTGCGAGCTGCTGCGGAGGCTGACGGAGTCCGGCCATGACGTGCGCGTGGTGCCGACGGCGTCGGCGCTGGAGTTCGTCGGCGCGGCGACCTGGTCGGCGCTCTCCGGGCACCCCGTCTCCACCGAGGTCTGGACCGACGTCCACGAGGTGCCGCACGTGCGCATCGGCCAGGGCGCGGACCTGGTCGTGGTCGCCCCCGCCACCGCCGACATGCTCGCCAAGGCCGCCCACGGCCTCGCCGACGACCTGCTCACCAACACCCTGCTGACCGCACGATGTCCGGTCGTCTTCGCGCCCGCGATGCACACCGAGATGTGGGAGCACCCCGCCACCCAGGAGAACGTCGCGACGCTGCGCCGCCGGGGCGCGGTCGTCGTCGAGCCCGCGGTCGGCCGGCTCACGGGCGTCGACACCGGCAAGGGACGGCTCCCGGAGCCCGCCGAGATCTTCGAGGTCTGCCGGCGGGTCCTGGCGCGCGGCGCGCAGGCGCCGGACCTGGCCGGGCGCCATGTGGTCGTCAGCGCCGGCGGCACGCGCGAGCCCCTCGACCCGGTCCGCTACCTGGGGAACCGTTCCTCCGGCAAGCAGGGATACGCCCTGGCCCGCACGGCCGCCGCCCGCGGGGCGCGCGTCACGCTCGTCGAGGCCAACACCGGCTTCCCGGACCCGGCGGGCGTCGACGTGGTCCACGTCGGCACGGCGACGCAGCTGCGCGAGGCCGTGCTGAAGGCGGCTGCGGACGCCGACGCGGTGGTGATGGCCGCGGCCGTCGCCGACTTCCGGCCGGCCGCGTACGCCACCGGCAAGATCAAGAAGAAGGACGGCCAGGAGCCCGCGCCGATCGCGCTGGTCCGCAACCCCGACATCCTGGCGGAGATCTCCGCCGACCGGGCGCGCGCCGGCCAGGTGATCGTGGGCTTCGCCGCGGAGACCGACGACGTGCTGTCCAACGGCCGCGACAAGCTGCGCCGCAAGGGCTGCGACCTGCTCGTCGTCAACGAGGTGGGGGAGCGCAAGACCTTCGGCTCCGAGGAGAACGAGGCCGTGGTCCTGGCGGCGGACGGCGGCGAGACGCCGGTGGCGCACGGGCCCAAGGAGTCGCTCGCCGACACGGTCTGGGACATGGTGGCCGCGCGCCTCGCGTGAGCGGTCGTGCACGTCTCGTGAAATGTTGGTTTCGCCCAAGCGGACTGTAGAAAACGTCTCAAATCCGGCGAACCGCCCCCGGCCCGCGCGGAAACGTCGTATCCTTTGCCGTCGGACCGCAGGTAAACCGCCTCCCATGGAGCGAGACGGTTGTCCAGCGGCGGAAAGCGACCGATAAACTGGCCGTGGAACGTCGCGGGGCGCAGCCCCCGGCCGGTCCGACAATGATCAGCCAGCAGCCGCTGCAACCCCAGGGAGCGATGTGTCCCGCCGTCTCTTCACCTCGGAGTCCGTGACCGAGGGTCACCCCGACAAGATCGCTGACCAGATCAGCGACACCATTCTCGACGCGCTTCTGCGGGAGGACCCGACCTCTCGGGTCGCCGTGGAGACGCTGATCACCACCGGCCTCGTGCACGTCGCGGGCGAGGTGACGACCAAGGCGTACGCGCCGATCGCGCAGCTGGTGCGCGAGAAGATCCTCGAGATCGGCTACGACTCCTCCAAGAAGGGCTTCGACGGCGCGTCCTGCGGCGTCTCGGTCTCCATCGGCGCACAGTCGCCCGACATCGCGCAGGGCGTCGACACGGCGTACGAGAAGCGCGTCGAAGGCGACGAGGACGAGCTCGACAAGCAGGGCGCGGGCGACCAGGGCCTGATGTTCGGCTACGCCTGCGACGAGACGCCCGAGCTGATGCCGCTGCCGATCAACCTGGCCCACCGGCTCTCCCGCCGGCTGTCCGAGGTCCGCAAGAACGGGACCATCCCGTACCTGCGCCCCGACGGCAAGACCCAGGTCACCATCGAGTACGACGGCGACAAGGCGGTCCGGCTGGACACCGTCGTCGTCTCCTCGCAGCACGCGTCCGACATCGACCTGGACTCGCTGCTCGCCCCCGACATCCGCGAGTTCGTCGTCGAGCACGTGCTCAAGGAGCTCGTCGACGACGGCATCAAGCTGGACACCGACGGCTACCGTCTGCTGGTGAACCCGACCGGGCGGTTCGAGATCGGCGGCCCGATGGGCGACGCGGGTCTGACCGGCCGGAAGATCATCATCGACACGTACGGCGGCATGGCCCGCCACGGCGGCGGCGCGTTCTCGGGCAAGGACCCGTCGAAGGTGGACCGCTCGGCGGCGTACGCGATGCGCTGGGTCGCCAAGAACGTGGTGGCCGCGGGCCTCGCCTCGCGCTGCGAGGTCCAGGTCGCGTACGCGATCGGCAAGGCCGAGCCGGTGGGCCTGTTCGTGGAGACGTTCGGCACCGCCGCGGTCGACACCGAGAAGATCGAGACCGCCATCGCCGAGGTCTTCGACCTCCGCCCGGCCGCGATCATCCGCGACCTCGACCTGCTGCGCCCGATCTACGCCCAGACGGCGGCGTACGGCCACTTCGGCCGCGAGCTCCCCGACTTCACCTGGGAGCGCACCGACCGCGTGGACGCCCTGCGCGCGGCGGCCGGCCTCTAAGCACGGAGTCTGGGGAGGTACGACGCCCCGGCTCACCGAATGCCCGGCGCCCGCTTCGCGGGGGCCGGGCATTCGTGCGTCCGAGACGGGTGTCCATGAGGGCGGCGAGCGTCTCCGCGGACGGGGGCGCTGTCAGTGGCGTCTGGTAGGAATTCAGCTGTGAGCAGCCAGAACGAGCAGCCCGACGAGCCCGCCGCCGGCGGGCCGGAGCAGCTTGCTCTCATCCGGGAGACCGTGCGCAAGGCCAAGACGCCCAAGGCCAAGCCGCGGACATGGCGGGGGGCCGCGCTGGCCGAGGAGCTGCCCGTGGCGCGGGTGGTGGTCAACAAGGGAGTGCTGCATCTCGACCAGTACTTCGACTACGCCGTGCCGGCCGAGCTCGACGCGGACGCGCAGCCCGGAGTGCGGGTCCGCGTCCGGTTCGGGGCCGGGGGGCACCGGGTGCGCGAGGGGCGGCGCGAAGGCGGCGGGCTGATCGACGGGTTCCTCATCGAGCGGCGTGCCGAGAGCGACTATGGGGGCGCGCTCGCCGCGCTCGCCTATGTCGTCTCGCCGGAGCCCGTGCTGAGCCCGCAGATGCTGGCGCTCGCGCGGGCCGTCGCCGACCGGTACGCGGGGAGCCTCGCGGACGTGCTGCAGCTCGCCGTGCCGCCGAGGAACGGGCGGGCCGAGGCCAAGCCCTCGCCGGAGCCCCTCCCGCCGCCGCCCGCGCCCGAGGCGGGGACCTGGGGGCGGTACGGACGGGGGGCCGCCTTTGTGCAGGCCCTCGCGAGCGGCGGCGCGCCGCGGGCCGTGTGGACCGCGCTGCCCGGGCCGCACTGGCCGGACGAGCTGGCCCGCGCCGTCGCGGCGACCCTCGCCTCCGGGCGGGGCGCGCTCGTCGTCGTGCCCGACGGGCGGCGCGCGGCCCGGGTCGACGCGGCGCTCGCCGCGCTCCTCGGCGAGGGGCGGCACGCGCTGCTGACCGCCGAGTCCGGCCCTGAGAAGCGCTACCGCCAGTGGCTGGCCGTCCGCAGAGGATCCGTGCGGGCCGTGGTCGGCACCCGCGCCGCCATGTTCGCCCCCGTGCAGGACCTCGGGCTCGTCGCGGTCTGGGACGACGGCGACTCCAGCCACAGCGACGAGAACGCGCCCTTCCCGCATGTCCGCGAGGTCCTCGAGCTGCGCGCCGCGCACGACAAGTGCGGCTTCCTGCTCGGCAGTACGAGCTGCACGGTGGAGGCCGCCCAGCTGGTGGCGAGCGGCTGGGCGCTGCCGCTGGTCGCCGACCGCGAGCAGGTGCGGTCCGCCGCGCCGCTGGTGCGCACGGTCGGGGACGCGGAGCTGGCACGGGACGAGGCGGCGCGCGCGGCCCGGCTGCCGAGCCTGGCCTGGCAGGTCGTACGGGACGGGCTGAAGACCGGTCCGGTGCTGGTCCAGGTGCCCCGGCGCGGCTATGTGCCCAGGCTCGGCTGCGAGCGGTGCCGTACGCCCGCCCGGTGCCGCCACTGCGCCGGACCGCTGGAGGCGCCCGACGAGCGCGATCTGAGGTGCGGCTGGTGCGGGCAGGGCGCTCCCAGCTGGCACTGCGTGGCCTGCGGGAGCACCCGGCTGCGCGCCAGCGTCGTCGGCGCTCGGCGCACGGCGGAGGAGCTGGGGCGGGCCTTCCCCGCCGTCCAGGTGCGCACCTCGGGCCGTGACCATGTGCTGGACAGCGTCTCCGGACGTCCCGCACTGGTCGTCAGCACCCCGGGCGCGGAGCCCGTCGCCGAGGGCGGCTACGCGGCGGCGCTCCTCCTGGACGGCTGGGCGATGCTGGGGCGGCCGGACCTGCGGGCCGGCGAGGAGGCGCTGCGGCGGTGGATAGACGCGTCGTCGCTGGTACGGGGGCAGGGCGAGGGCGGCACGGTCGTGATCGTCGCCGAGCCGACCCAGCGGCCCGTGCAGGCGCTCGTGCGCTGGGACCCCGTCGGCCACGCGCAGCGCGAGCTCGCCGAGCGGGCCGAGCTGGGCTTCCCGCCGGTGTCGCGGATGGCGGCGGTCACGGGCCGGGCTGAGGCGGTCGCCGCGTTCGTGGCGTCGGCGGAACTGCCCGGGGACGTGGAGGTGCTGGGGCCTGTGCCGCTGGCCGTCTCGGATCCGGGCCGGCCGCGTCGGCCGGGGGATCCGCCGGTGGGCGAGCGGTGGGAGCGGGCGCTGCTGCGGGTTCCGCCGGGGAGCGGGGCGGCGCTGGCGGCGGCGCTGAAGGCGGCGCAGGCGGGGCGGATGGCGAAGGGGGGCGGGGAGTCGGTGCGGATCCGGATCGATCCGGTGGACATCGGCTGAGGTGGCCCTCCGGCTGTGCGGGGGCTCTGCCCCCGGGCCCCGCGCCTTAACCTCCCCCAGACTTCGTCCGGGGGGACCCCCACGGGGCTGGAATCGCGCCTCAATCTCCCCCCAGACTTCGTTCGGGGGACCCCCCACGGGGCTGGATGTGCCGGCGGGGGCTGGGTTGGCCGGGGTCGTCAGCGGGGCTGGTGGGGCTGGGCGGCAAAGCGGCTGCCCCCGCCCTTGTGGGCAGGGGCAGCCTGGGGGGAAGGTCAGCCGTTGCGCGGGCCGGGGAAGGCGCTCGGGCGGGCCTCCTCGCGGAGGGACTGGGTGGTCGCGGTGGGCTGCGGCGGCATCGCGCGGGCCGCCGGGACGGCCGGCAGGGCGGGGCCCACCGGCAGCGTCCGCGTCGTCGTCTGCTCGGCGCCGTGCTCGACCTCCGCGGACCCGGGCTGCTGCGCCGCCCGACGGGCGCCGTAACGGCGGTGCACCGCCTGCTTGGTGACCCCGAGAGCCGAGCCCACCGCGTCCCACGAGAAGCCCAGCGAACGGTCGAAGTCCACCGCCGCCGTCACCAGCGTCTCGACGCTGTCCCGCAGCTCCTGGGCGAGACGGACGGTCGGGGCCGGGGCCCTGCCGTAGACGACGAAGCCCGTGGAGGGCCCGGAGCGGCGCGGACGGTAGACGTTGCCCAACTGGGCGGTCAGGGTGCGCAGAGCGTCCACCTGTCGGCGGACCCGCTCGATGTCCCGCACCAACAGGTGCAGGCTCGCCCGGGCTTGGGCGTCGTGGGTTGCGTGGTCGGCCATTTACAAGCCTCTCGAACCGGCGTTGAAAAGGGTCGGGCCGCATCCGGGCGGCCCGTTTCGGTCAATCTCTCTTGACCAACGCTCTACCGGGCGATGTGGTCACGGTGCAGGGGCGTGTGCGCATATGCGCGGGGCGCACGGTCTTCCGTACGCCCCCCGCGTCCTGGCCCCATAGACTGGTGTGCTGCCCGCCAAAGCCACGAGAGAGACAGGCAGTCAGCCAACGATGAAGCTCGTCTTCGCAGGCACCCCCGAGGTCGCCGTACCCGCCCTGGACGCCCTGATCGCCTCCGACCGGCACGAGGTCGCCGCCGTGATCACCCGGCCCGACGCGCCCGCAGGCCGCGGCCGTCATCTGGTGGCCAGCCCGGTCGCCGAGCGCGCCCAAGAGGCCGGGATCGAGATCCTCAAGCCCGCCAGCCCCCGGGACGAGGCGTTCCAGGCCCGGCTGCGCGAGATCGGCCCGGACTGCTGCCCCGTCGTCGCCTACGGCGCGCTGCTGCCCAAGTCGGCCCTGGACATCCCGGCCCGCGGCTGGGTCAATCTGCACTTCTCGCTGCTGCCGGCCTGGCGCGGCGCCGCCCCCGTCCAGCACGCGATCCTGGCCGGCGACGAGATGACCGGAGCCGCGACCTTCCTGATCGAGGAGGGCCTGGACTCCGGGCCGGTCTACGGCGTGATCACCGAGCACGTACGGCCCACCGACACCAGCGGCGACCTGCTCACCCGGCTCGCCTTCGCCGGCGCCGGGCTGCTCTCCGCCACCATGGACGGCGTCGAGGACGGCGCCCTGGAGGCCGTCGCCCAGCCCGCCGAGGGCATCTCGCTCGCACCGAAGATCACCGTCGAGGACGCCCACGTCGACTGGGCCGCTCCGGCGCTCCGCGTCGACCGGGTCGTCCGCGGCTGCACCCCGGCGCCCGGTGCGTGGACCGTCTTCCGCGGCGAGCGGCTCAAGCTGATCCAGACGGCGCTGCTGCCCGACCGCGCGGATCTCGCGCCCGGCGAGCTCTCGGCCGGCAAGAACAACGTGTACGTCGGCACCGGCTCGCACGCCGTCGAGCTCCTGTGGGTCCAGCCGCAGGGCAAGAAGCCCATGCGCGCCGCCGACTGGGCGCGGGGCGTGCGCATCGCCCCTGGCGAGCGGGTGGGCGCGGCGGACGTAGGCTGAAGGGGTTCGGCCCTCATCTCTTTCAGCGGAGCACCTTTCACGTGAACGCCCAGCCGCCTCGCCGTCCCAGCAAGCCCTACCGCCGACCGAAGAAGGATCCCGTCCGGATCCTCGCCTTCGAGGCGCTGCGGGCCGTCGACGAGAGGGACGCGTACGCCAACCTCGTCCTGCCTCCCCTGCTGAAGAAGGCGCGGGAGCAGGAGGGGCCCGAACAGTTCGACGCGCGGGACGCGGCGCTGGCCACCGAGCTGGTGTACGGGACGCTGCGCCGCCAGGGCACGTACGACGCCGTCGTCGCAGCCTGCATCGACCGGCCGCTGCGCGAGGTGGACCCCCCGGTCCTGGACGTGCTCTCGCTCGGCGCGCACCAGCTGCTCGGGACGCGGATCCCGACCCACGCCGCCGTGTCGGCGAGCGTGGAGCTGGCGCGGGTGGTGCTCGGCGACGGGCGGGCGAAGTTCGTCAACGCCGTGCTGCGGAAGATCTCCCAGCACGACCTCGACGCCTGGCTGGAGCGCGTCGCGCCGCCCTACGACGAGGACGCCGAGGACCACTTGGCCGTCGTGCACTCGCATCCGCGGTGGATCGTCTCCGCGCTGTGGGACTCCCTCGGCGGCGGGCGCGCCGGCATCGAGGACCTGCTGGAGGCCGACAACGAGCGGCCCGAGGTGACGCTGGTCGCCCGCCCGGGCCGCTCCACCGCCGACGAGCTGATCGAGGCCCTCGGCGAGGACACGGTGCTGCCCGGACGCTGGTCGCCCTACGCGGTCCGGCTGGCCGAGGGCGGCGAGCCCGGAGCCGTGGACGCCGTGCGCGAGGGCCGGGCCGGCGTGCAGGACGAGGGCAGCCAGCTGGTCGCCGTCGCCCTGGCCAACGCCCAGCTCGAGGGCCGCGACGAGCGCTGGCTCGACGGCTGCGCGGGCCCCGGCGGCAAGGCTGCTCTGCTGGCCGCGCTGGCCGCCCAGCGGGGCGCGTCGCTGCTGGCCTCCGAGAAGCAGCCCCACCGCGCCCGGCTGGTCGAGCGGGCGCTGGCCGGCAACCCCGGTCCGTACCAGGTCATCGCCGCGGACGGCACCCGTCCGCCGTGGCTGCCCGGATCCTTCGACCGGGTGCTCATGGACGTCCCGTGCACCGGGCTCGGCGCGCTGCGCCGCCGTCCCGAGGCCCGCTGGCGGCGGCGCCCCGAGGACCTGGACGGCTTCGCCACGCTCCAACGCGCCCTGCTGCGCGAGGCCTTGCAGGCGGTGCGGGTCGGGGGAGTGGTCGGGTACGCGACGTGCTCGCCGCATCTCGCCGAGACCCGCGTCGTCGTCGAGGACGTGCTCAAGGGCCGCGGCGGCCCGTCGGCCGAGGCCGAGTGGGTGGACGCCAGGCCGCTGATGCCGGGCGTGCCCGCGCTCGGCGACGGGCCCGACGTCCAGCTGTGGCCGCATCTGCACGGCACGGACGCGATGTATCTGGCGCTGCTGCGCCGCACCGCGTAGCGGAGGGGGACAGCGAGCCAGAGGCGGCGGCCGGGCCCGGCCGCCGCCTCCGGCTCCGCTCAGCCTCCCGGCGCGCCCACCCGCTCCGGCTCCGGCTCGCCGCCCGGCGGCGGCCCGTCCTCCTCGGCCAGCCGGTGCGGCCACCAGACCTTCGGTCCGATGTCCAGGAACAGGGCCGTGACCAGCACGGACCGTACGATGAAGGTGTCTAGGAGCACGCCCAGCGCGACCGCGAAGCCGATCTCGGCGAAGGCGACCATCGGGAGCGTGCCGAGCGCGGCGAAGGTGCCCGCGAGGACCAGTCCGGCCGAGGTGATCACCGCTCCGGTGGCCGCCAGGCCGGTCACCACGCCCGCTCTGGTGCCCTGGCTGCGGGCCTCCTCGCGGATACGGGTGGACAGGAAGATGTTGTAGTCGATGCCCAGGGCCACCAGGAACACGAACACGAACAGCGGGAAGTCCGTGGACTCGCCGGCGTAGTCGAAGATGTACCGGAACGCCAGCGCGCTCAGGCCCAGGGCGGCGGCGAAGGACAGCACGACCGTCCCGATCAGCAGCAGCGGGGCGACCACGGCCCGCAGCAGCAGCATGAGCACCAGCAGTACCACGGCCAGCACCAGCGGGATGATCACCATGTTGTCGCGGGTGGTCGCCTCGTCCATGTCGAGCAGCGCGGCCGTGCCGCCGCCCACCTGGGCGTCCGCGTCCGGAACCGCGTGCACCGCGTCCCGTACGCGCTCGACCGTGTCCCGGGCGGCCTGGCTGTCCGCCGCGTCCGTCATCGTCGCCTCGAACAGCAACCTGCCGTCGTGCTCGGGCGCCGTGCCCGGCGGGATGCCGATGGACTGCGGCACCACGCCCTCGGTCCCGGCCACGGCCTCGCCGACCTGTCTGGCCTGGGGGGCGTTGGCGATCACGACCAAGGGGTCGCCGCTGCCCGCCGGGAAGTACTGGGCCTGGACCTGCTGGCCGACGATCGAGTCGGGCTCGCCGGTGAAGGCGTCGGCGTTGCTGATGCCCTCGGCCCGCAGCTGGGTGAGGCCCAGCGCGCAGACGGCGAGGACGACCGCCGTGGCCGCCCAGATCGGCCGCGGGCCGCGGGCGATGCGCGACCCCATACGGGACCAGAATCCGCGCTCGGTGGGCTCGGGCGTGCCGAGGTGGGGGATCACGGGCCAGAAGATCCAGCGGCCGAAGACCACCAGAAGGGCCGGGAAGAGCGTCAGCATCGCGATCAGGGCGACCAGGACGCCGATCGCGGCGACCGGGCCGAGCCCGCTGGTGGAGTTCATCTCCGCGGTCATCAGCATCAGCATGCCGAGGATCACGGTCGCGCCGCTCGCCAGCACCGCGGGCCCGGCGCGGTGGAGCGCCAGCGCCATCGCCTCGTGGCGGTCCTCGTGACGGCGCAGCTCCTCTCGGTAGCGGGCGACCAGCAGCAGGGCGTAGTCCGTGCCCGCGCCGAAGACCAGGACCGTCAAGATGCCCGCGCTCTGCCCGTTGACGGTCAGGTCCGCGTGCTCGGCCAGCAGATAGATCAGCGCCTGCGCGGCGCCGAGCGCGGCGATCACCGCGATCACCGGGACGACCAGCAGCGTCGGGCTGCGATAGGTGATCAACAGCATCACGATCACCACGCCGAGCGCCGCGAACAGCAGCGTCGAGTCGATGCCCTCGAACGCCTCGGAGAAGTCGGCCGCGGTGCCGCCCGGCCCGGTGACGTGCACCGCGAGCCCGGCCGCGCTGGCGCCGGTGACCGCGCGGATCGAGTCGACGGCCGGCGCGATGCGCTCCCAGCCCTTCTCGTCCATGGTGATCGGCACGAACACCTGGGCGGCGCGCGGATCCTGCGGCCGGTCGAAGAGCGGGCCGCGCGTCTCGTCCCCGCGCAGCCCGTGGTCGGACAGCTGCTTGAGGGCGGCGACGTCCTCGTCGATGCGCTCGCGGTCGGCGGCGGTGAGGCCGCTCTCGCGCGCGTAGACGACGATCGCGGGGATGACCTCGGGCCGGAACTCCTCGGACTCCTGGAGGACTTGGGTGGACTCGGCGCTGCCGGGCAGCCAGGAGGCGGCGTCGTTGTCCTGGGCGTCGGTGAGCTTGGAGGCCAGCGGGAAGGCGAGCATCATCACCGCGAGCCACAGCACCAGGACGACCCATTTGCTGCGCCGGCCGCAGACCAGCGGAGCCAGGCCGGTGAGGTGCGGCCGTGGCGGGCGGACCGGCTCGGGGCGCCGTTCCCAGCCCTGTGATCTCTGCGGTTCTTCGGGTTCCTGCCCTTGTCGCGCGTCCGGCATGACGCCCCCAATGGACCCTCGTCGTGGGCCGAATCGCCGGGAATGCGTGCTCTGGCGCTGATCCCGGAAGCCTCTGGTCCGTACCGAGGGACGTACCGGGGAGGGGAAGAGCCCCAGAACATGGCAGGCTTGGCCCATGGCCGTTCAGATCAATCCCAGTATCCTCTCCGCCGACTTCTCCCGCCTGGCGGAGGAGGCGAAGGCCGTCGAGGGCGCCGACTGGCTGCATGTCGACGTGATGGACAACCACTTCGTGCCCAATCTGACCCTGGGCGTCCCGATCGTGGAATCGCTCAGCCGGGCGACGGACACGCCGCTGGACTGCCATCTGATGATCGAGGACCCCGATCGGTGGGCGCCGCAGTACGTCGAGGCGGGGGCGGGCTCCGTCACCTTCCACGTAGAGGCGGCTGCCGCTCCGGTACGTCTCGCGCGTGAGATCCGGGCCAAGGGCGCGCGCGCCTCGATGGCGCTCAAGCCCGCCACGCCCATCGAGCCGTACGAGGACCTGCTCCCCGAGCTCGACATGCTGCTGATCATGACCGTCGAGCCCGGCTTCGGAGGCCAGGCCTTCCTCGACATCATGCTGCCGAAGATCCGCCGTACCCGGGAGCTCATCTCCAAGCACGGCCTCGAGCTGTGGCTCCAGGTCGACGGCGGGGTCTCGGCGTCCACCATCGAACAGTGCGCCGAAGCCGGCGCCGACGTATTCGTCGCCGGTTCCGCGGTGTACGCCACCGACGATCCGGAGGCCGCGGTGCGGATGCTCCGCAACCAGGCGACCGAGGCGACGGCCTCCGCCGCCTGGGCGTGCGGCCACCGCTGAGCCCCGGCTCGGCGCGCTGCGCTTGTTCAACCTTTGTTGGCCCATCTGGGCCGATCAAGGGCCGTCGGATCTGACAGGATGGCGGATCCGGAGTGTGTGTACAGAAGTGAGGAGATCGCGGTGTCTGCAATGTCGGCGGGACGGCCAGCCCTGCGGATGGGACCCGCGGAGCTGGTGCAGGCGGCGGCGATGGCCCGCCGCTTCTACCTCGAGGGCAAGTCCAAGATCCAGATCGCGGAGGAGTTCGGGGTCAGCCGGTTCAAGGTCGCGCGCGTGCTGGAGACGGCCCTGGAGCGCGATCTCGTACGGATCGAGATCCGCGTCCCCGCCGAGCTGGACGCGGAGCGCTCCGACGCGCTGCGGGCCCGCTACGGCCTGCGGCACGCGGTCGTCGTCGAGTCCCCGGCCGAGGCGGCCGACGAGTCGCCCGACCCGGAGAACCTCGGCGAGGTGGCCGCCGACCTGCTCGGCGAGCTGGTGAACGAGGGCGACGTCCTCGGCCTGGCCTGGGGCCGCTCCACCATCCACATGGCCGCCGCGCTCGACCGGCTGCCGCCGTGCACCGTCGTCCAGCTCACGGGCGTGTACGACGCCGGCACCGCGGAGCGCGGCTCGGTCGAGGCCGTACGGCGGGCCGCCCAGGTCTCCGGCGGCGAGGCGCACCCGATCTACGCCCCGATGCTGCTGCCCGACCCGGCGACCGCGGCCGCCCTGCGCAACCAGACGGGCATCGCCCGCGCCTTCGAGTACTTCGACAAGGTCACCGTCGCGGCCGTCTCCATCGGCTCGTGGGAGCCGGGCATCTCGACCGTGCACGACATGCTCAGCGACGAGGAGCGGGCGCACTACGCCTCGCTCGGCGTCGCCGCCGAGATGTCCGCGCACCTCTTCGACACCGAGGGGCGCCGGGTCGGCCGGGACCTCGGCGAGCGGTGCATCACCGTGGAGGCGGACCGGCTGCGCCGCATCCCCGAGGTGGTGGCCATCGCGGGCGGCCAGCGCAAGGCGGAGGCGATCGGCGCGGTGCTGCGCTCCGGCCTGGTCACCAGCCTGGTGACGGACACGGCGGCCGCGGACCATCTGCTGACGGCGGCCCCGGGCCCGCGCCCGGCGCTGGACAGAGCCGACCCGGACGACTGAGCCCGCCCGGCGCGCCTACAGGCCGGCCGGCCCGGCTCGGCCGGCCTGTAGGCGCGCCGTCGTTTGGAGGATCTGCTCCGGGCCGCCCGACCGAGCTGGAGCTTCCTCCCGGGCATGACGGCGGGGTCGTCGTGGGAGAATGAAGTACGTGCTTTCCCCCGGCTGAAATGCCCGGGGGCCAACTCCGAACGACTGGGATGTTCAGCACGTGCGTTTCCTCAATGACCTGAAGCCGCCGTACGACCTCACGTACGACGATGTGTTCATGGTGCCGCGCCGCTCGGCCGTCGGCTCTCGTCAGGGTGTGGACCTCTCGTCCCCCGACGGCACCGGCACGACCATCCCGCTGGTCGTCGCGAACATGACCGCCATCGCGGGCCGCCGGATGGCCGAGACGCTCGCCCGCCGCGGCGGCCTCGTCGTCATCCCCCAGGACATCCCGATCGACGTGGTCGCCGACGTCGTCTCCTGGGTCAAGTCGCGTCACCTCGTGCTCGACACCCCGATCGAGCTCGCCCCCCACCAGACCGTCGCGGACGCGCTGTCCCTGCTGCACAAGCGCGCGCACGGCGCGGGCGTCGTCGTCGACGGCGGCCGCAAGCCGGTGGGCATCGTCACCGAGCACGACCTGGCCGGCGTCGACCGCTTCACCCAGCTGTCCGAGGTCATGTCCAAGGACCTGCTGCTGCTCGACGCGGACATCGACCCGCGCGAGGCGTTCAACAAGCTCGACGGCGCCAACCGCCGCTACGCCCCCGCCGTCGACGCCCAGGGCCGCCTCGTCGGCGTCCTCACGCGCAAGGGCGCGCTGCGCGCGACCCTCTACACCCCGGCCGTCGACGCGCAGGGCCGGCTCCGCATCGCCGCCGCCGTCGGCATCAACGGCGATGTGGCGGGCAAGGCCAAGCAGCTGCTCGACGCGGGCGTCGACACGCTCGTCGTGGACACCGCGCACGGCCACCAGGAGTCGATGATCAGCGCGATCAAGGCCGTCCGCGGGCTCGACCCGCAGGTCCCGATCGTCGCGGGCAACATCGTCGCCGCCGAGGGCGTGCGCGACCTCGTCGAGGCCGGCGCGGACATCATCAAGGTCGGCGTGGGCCCGGGCGCGATGTGCACCACCCGCATGATGACCGGCGTTGGCCGGCCGCAGTTCTCCGCCGTCCTGGAGTGCGCCGCCGAGGCGAAGAAGTACGGCAAGCACGTCTGGGCGGACGGCGGAGTGCGCCACCCCCGCGACGTCGCCATGGCGCTGGCCGCCGGCGCGTCCAACGTCATGGTCGGCTCTTGGTTCGCCGGTACGTACGAGTCCCCGGGCGACCTCCAGCAGGCCCCCGACGGGCGGCTGTACAAGGAGTCGTTCGGCATGGCCTCCGCGCGCGCCGTGCGCAACCGCACCAGCGAGGAGTCGGCCTACGACCGCGCCCGCAAGGGGCTGTTCGAGGAGGGCATCTCCACCTCGCGCATGTTCCTGGACCCGGCCCGGCCCGGCGTCGAGGACCTGGTCGACTCGATCATCGCGGGCGTCCGCTCGTCCTGCACGTACGCCGGGGCCAGCACCCTCGACGAGTTCGCCGAGAAGGCGATCGTCGGTGTGCAGAGCGCCGCCGGCTACGCCGAGGGCAAGCCGCTGCACGCCAGCTGGAGCTAGTCGCCGTACCGCCCGTGTCCGGCCCCGCGTTCGCCGTGGCGGCCGGACACGTGTGTTTCACGCCAACTCGACTTGCCAGGCATGTGTGGTGAGAGCCGGGGTATACGCGCTCTGCATTGACCACGAAGCAGGGGAGGATCACGTGTCCACGGCGAGCACGGTCACGACCGAACGCACGCAGCCTGGAACACAGCCGCCACCTGGAGCACAGCGCCCGAGCGCGGCAGACCTCGATCTGCCGTACGTCGGAAACCCGGCCGAGGTGGCGCCCTCCGACGCACGCGCGATCTCGAAGCACTTCTTCGCACGGCTCGCCGTCCTCGAGGAGGGCACCCACGAGCACCAGTACGTCCGCAACACCCTCATCGAGCTCAACCTGGCGCTGGTCAAGTACGCGGCCGGCCGGTTCCGCAGCCGGTCGGAGCAGATGGAGGACATCGTCCAGGTCGGCACCATCGGCCTGATCAAGTCGATCGACCGGTTCGAGCTCAGCCGCGAGGTCGAGTTCGCCACCTTCGCCGTGCCGTACATCGTCGGCGAGATCAAGCGGTTCTTCCGGGACACCAGCTGGGCGGTCCATGTGCCGCGCCGGCTCCAGGAGTTGAGGATCGACCTGGCCAAGGCCGTCGACGAGCTCTCCCAGACGCTGGACGGCGCGCCGACGACGGCCGAGCTCGCCGAACACCTCGGGCTCGACGAGGAGGAGGTCATCGAGGGCGTCGTGGCGAGCAACGGCTACACCGCCGGCTCGATCGACATGCCCGTCGACGACGCCTCCGACCACGCCCCGGTGCCCCTGTCCGAACGGCTGGGCGCGCCCGACGCCGATCTGGAGACCGCGGAGAACGTCCAGGCGCTCAAGCCGCTCATCGAGGAGCTGGACGACCGGGACCGGAGGATTCTCCAGATGCGCTTCGGCGAGGAGATGACCCAGTCCGAGATCGGCGACGAGCTGGGCGTCTCGCAGATGCATGTGTCCCGGCTGCTGGCCCGCATCACGGCACGGCTGCGCGCGGGGCTCCTCGTGGTGGAGTGACCGCCTCCCCTTTTGACGGCCCTGACGGCCTTGACGGGCGGCCGCCCGCCCGTCCCACGAACCGATTCCCCCCACGGCAGGAACGGCGCCCCGGTCTACCGGGGCGCCGTCTCTGTTCGGCGTCCGCTTCGGTCGTCGGGGTCCGTTGTTCGGTCGCCGGGGTCCATTGCGGCGTGTACGGGTCCGGCTCAGCGTCGGTGGCGGGACCAGGAGCCGGTCAGCAGGGGGTCGACCGCATCCAGGTCGCCTGGACCCGCTTGCCGTACGGCAGCTCGCTGACCTCGACCCGGCCGGCGAGGCGCAGCACCATGTGCCAGCCGAAGCCGCCGCCGCCCGCGAAGTCGGGCTCGCGCGGCACCGGAGGCTGCGGGCTGGAGTCGTCCATCTCCACCACGAGCGTGTCCTGCCCGGCCGTCAAGTGCAGCCGCCACCAGCCGGCGGTGTGCCGGACCGCGTTGGCGACCAGCTCGGAGACGACCAGCAGGACGGCGTCCGGGTCTGCCCACGGGCAGTGCTGAAGCAGGAACTCCGCGGTGGCCAGCCGTGCCCCCGCGGTGTCCCTGAGCGGTGATTCCTCGATCACCACATGTGGTTCTGCGTTCATCGCTGCTCGCCTACCCAATTGCGGCCCGTCTATGAACGCGTGCACCATACGTCTCAATCAGCCGGCCGTCCCAGAGTCCGCGCGGTGCCCCGCAGCTCGGCGACGACGGCGGCGGCGAGCGCCGCGTGGCCCTCGTCGTCGGGGTGCAGTCCGTCGGCCAGCTGGTCGGCGCGGACGAGATCGCGGCCGGGGAGCAGGGTGAGCCGTGGGTCGCCCGGGCCGTGGGCGACATGGTCGCGGGCCGCCTCCTCCATCGCGGTGCGCAGCTCGGCGAGGGTCGCGCCGAGCCGGTTGGGGGTCTGCTCGGCGTCCGGGCGCAGCAGAGGGGAGACCAGCAGGATGGGGGTGCGCGGGTGGCCCTGGCGGACGAGCTCGACGAACGCCCTCGTCGTCTCGTACAGCAGAGAGGCCGAACACGGCGTACGGGACCAGCAGTTGGTGCCGAACGCCAGCGTGATCAGATCCGCAGGGAGCGCCGAGAGCTGCTCCGCCACGGCGAGCTCGCCCCTGGCCGAGCCCGCGTAGCCGAGGTTCACCGTGTCCAGGCCCAGGGCGCGCCCGGCGACGGCGGGCCAGGAGTGCGCCGGACGCGTGGACAGCCAGCCCTCGGTGATCGAGTCGCCGTGCACGACCCAGCGGGGGCGGGCCGCGGCGGGCGCGATCGACCCGCCGAGGGCGCGCAGGCCGAGGATCACCGGGGCCTGGGCCTCGGGCGGATGCACGGTGAACGGGCCGGTCGAGCCGCGGGGGAGGGGGATCGTGACGACCGCCTCGTCGGCCGGCTCGGTGAAGGTCTCGGTCACGCAGCGGTCGTCCTGCCACAGCGCGAAGCCGTGCGCGAGCTCCCGCAGCTCCTGGGACGAGTCCGGCACCCGGGCGCGGTAGCGGATCTCCACCGCGTGGGCGTCCCGGGCCGTGAACTCCAGCCGTACGCCGATGGGCAGCGCGGCCCGCTGCCCGGTGTCCCAGGGCAGTCTTCCCAGGTCGGCGGGGTTGGCGCGGACCGGCTTCCCCTCGTCCAGCCAGGCCACGCCCCGCAGAAAGGGTCCGGCGTCGAGCCAGCTCACTCGGGTCCTCCGATCGTCGCATACGGGCAGGTCACACCAGAGATCACACCAGCATCCGCACACCTGACGAAGTGTCAATGGGCGCCCGCGGCGGAGGGGCCGAGCGCGTTACCTCCAGGAACATTGCGTTGTGCATGCCAGGTCCCGTAGCTTGACCTCCCCTACCGGAGGGTAACCGTCGGTCGTTCGTCCACAAGCTCCCTGGGGAGACCATGCTCCGGCGATTCCGCCACCCCACGATCCGCCGTCGGATCGTGACTCTGACGGTCGTACCGGTCATCGCCCTGATGGCGCTGTGGGTCTCCGCGATGGTGTCGGTGACCGGCGACCTCCGGGCGCTGATCCGCGTCCAGGGCGTGTACGAGGACTTCGGCACCCCGGTCGACACCGCGGTGGGCCAGATCCAGATCGAGCGCCGGCTCTCCGCGGAGTATCTGGGCGCCGACGAGCAGGACCGACGGGCCGTGGCCGCCCTCACCACTCAGCAGCGCGCCACGGACCGGGCCGTCGCCGCCATGCGCGAGGCGCTCGGCGACCAGGACCGGCGCGAGGACCTCTCCCCGCGGCAGCGGGAGTCCCTCGACGCGATGACGGCCGCGGTCGACGGGCTCGAACGGCTGCGGGAGCGGGTCCTCACCCGGACCATCGGCTGGGACCGGGCCGTCGACGCGTACACGGCCGTCGTCCAGCCCGCCTTCGACGTCCAGTCCACGCTCACCGCGCTCCAGGCGGGCCAGCTCGCGCGCGAGGGTCAGGTCGTCATCGAGCTGGTGCGGGTAAGGGAGTTCGTCTCCCGCGAGGACGCGCTGGTGGCGGGGGCGCGTGCGGCGGGGCGCCTCACCGACCCCCAGTACGACGCGCTGACCGCGACGGTCGAGGACCGCCGGGTCTTCCACCGTACGTACGTGCCCGACCTGCCGGACGACTCCCGCGCCCTCTTCGCCGACTTCGAGCGCAGCGCCGAGTACAAGGCGCTCACCAAGGGGGAGGACGCCCTGCTGCGGGCCGGCGCGGCGGGCGCGGGCAAGGCGATGGCCGAGGAGTCGTGGCGGACGACCACCGACCGGGCGGTCCAGCGGTACATGCTGCTGTGCACCGAGTCGGCGCTCAACACCGCCGACCGGGGACGGGACTTCGCCTACCGGGAGATGGTCAAGGCGGCGATCGTCGGGGTGCTCGGGCTGGCCGCGGTGGGGCTGTCCATCGGGTTCTCCGCCGCCGCGGGCCGCCGTATCGCGCGGCGCCTGGAGGAGCTGCGGGACGCCGCCGACGTGCTGGCCGCCCGGCAGCTGCCGGAGGTGATGGAGCGGCTGAGCGCGGGCGAGGAGGTCGACGCGGCGCAGGCGGCCCCGCCGCTGGACTTCGGCGACGACAAGGGCCGCCTCGACGAGATCGGCCAGGTCGGACATGCCCTCAACACCGCGCGCCTCGCGGCGGTGGAGGCGGCGGTCAAGCAGGCGACGCTGCGCCGGAACGTGTTCGCCGTACTGCTCACCATCGCCCGTCGCAACCAGGCGCTGGTGCACCGGCAGTCCAAGCTCGTCGACACGCTCGAGCGCCGGACGGAGGATCCGGACACGCTGGAGGACCTCTTCCGCATCGACCATCTGACGACCCGGATGCGCCGCCACGCGGAGGGCCTGATCATCCTCTCCGGCTCGGCGCCGGGCCGACGGTGGCGCAAGCCGGTGCCGGTGGTCGACGTGGTCGCCTCGGCGGTCGGCGAGATCGAGGACTACACGCGGGTCGTGGTGCCGCCGATGCCCGCGGTGGGCGTCGGCGCGGACGCGGTGGCGGACGTGGTGCACCTGGTGGCGGAGCTCGTCGAGAACGCCACGGTGTTCTCGCCCCCGCACACCCAGGTCACGATGCGCCCTAGCCGCGCCCGCAACGGCTTCGTGCTGGAGATCGACGACCGCGGCCTGGGCATGGACGACGCGGAGCTGGCCGAGGCCCACGCGACCCTGGCCCGCCCCGGCGACTTCAACCCGGCCCAGGACGACCGCCTCGGCCTGTACGTGGTGGGCCGGCTGGCGGAGCTCCACGGGATCGGGGTGACGCTGACACGGTCGCCGTACGGAGGCACGACGGCGGTGGTGCTGCTGCCGGACACGATCTTGGAATCCATGGAGCCGGAGGCGGTGTCGCCGCCGGGGGGCGGGCGGAGGCGCCCGCTGGCGGCGGTGCGGGGGGCGCCGGAGGCTGGTGCGGCGGAGGACGTCCGGGCGGGCGCGGACGATTCGCCCGGGGCGGGGTTGGTACGGCCGGTGCCGGTCGTGGACCCGGTCCCGGCGGAGCCGGCACGGCCAGCCCCTGCTGCGCATCCGGTCCCGTTCCCCGGCCCGGTGCGGACGGACTCGTCCGTGCGAACGGCTCCGGAAGCAGCGCCTCCGGCGCCGACGGCCGGTGTGGCGGAGCACGTCCGGTCGGGCGCGGACGAGCCGCCCCGGACAGACCCGGCCCGCCCGGTGCCGGTCGTGGGCCCTGTCCCGCTTCCCGGCGCGGTGCCGGACGAAGCACCTGCGGTGTCGGTGGCCGGTGCGGCGGAGCACGTCCAGACGGGCGCGGACGAGCCGCCCCGGACAGACCCGGCCCCGGCGCCGGACGCCCCCGTTCCGGCGGCGTCCGAACTGCCGTCGTCGACGCAGCACACGCCCGCCGCGCCCGCGACCCTCGGTGGACTCCCCACCCGGGTGCGGCAGGCCTCTCTCGCCGCGCCGCTGCGAGACGGTCCGCCCGTCGTCGACGAGACGCCCGAGCGGGATCTGTCCGCCGAGGAGATGCGGGGCATCTTCGGGGCCTTCCAGCGAGGGCTCGATCGTGGGCGGCGCGGCGAGCCCTCGCCGCGGACCGGCAGTACCGACGAAGGGACGGACGACCATGGCTGAGCCGCGCACCGACGGGCAGCCCGATCTCGGCTGGCTGCTGGACGATCTGCTGGCCCGGACCGACCACGTCCGCCAAGCCGTCCTGCTGACCGCCGACGGGCTGGCCACCAGCGCCTCCAAGGGCATGGCCAGAAAGGACATCGAGCATCTGTCCGCCGTCTGCGCGGGGTTCCACAGCCTCGCCAGGGAGACCGGCGACCGCTTCGGCGCCGGGAACGTGCGGCAGACGATGGTCATGCTCGACCGCGCCTACCTGTTCATCACCCCGGCCGGCGACGGCAGCAGGCTCGCCGTGCTGTCCGACGTCGAGACCGACGTCGGACAGCTGGCCCACGAGATGTCGCTGCTGGTGCGGCGCGTGGGCCGGCACATGGCCGTGCCCAGCCGCGCCGCCGAGGAGGCCCCCGGGTCCGGCGACGCCGACGCGCACCCGTGAGCGAGACCTGGTACGAGGACGAGACCGGCCCGATGGTGCGGCCCTACACCGTCACGCGCGGCCGCACCCGCCCCGACGTCGAGCACAGCCTCGACCTGATGGCGCACGTCGCCGCCGTCGACCCGGCAGGCGGCGAGCCGCGCCTGGACCACGCCCGCGCCTCGCTCCTCGATCTGGTGCGCCGCTCCCCGCGCCCGGTCGCCGAGGTCGCGGCCGACGCGGACCTGCCCCTGACCGTCGTACGGATCCTGCTCGCCGACCTCGTCGACGCGGGCCTCGTCCGGGTCTCCGCGCCGATCGCCCGTCAGGGGCTGGACGACCCTGTCCTGTTGCGCGAGATCGCGGACCGACTGCGCGAGCTTTGACGGGAATCGTCACCCGTGCGCAATGTTTCCTCGCCGCCGCCGTCATCGCGCAATGATCGTCCGGCAACGCGCAACAACGCTGCATTACGGGTGTGACCTGCGGACTCATAGGCTCGACCCCCGTACCAGGAGTGGCGGTGACCGTCTGCTCGGCGGTCCCATCACCCATGCGCGGGCTTCCTCGTCATGCCCCGCGGGCCGCCGTCGGTCACCCGTCGCCGACCCGCAGCCCGAAGGAGCCCCCGAAGTGCTGGACCACGGCGCAGCCCCACCCCAGACGGAGCCCACGCCCAAGACCGCGCCCGCGAACGGCGGCCTGAGTCTCGGCGCCCGGCTCATGCGGCGCAAGCCCGTCGAGCGCCTCGTCGCCGAGGGCGGCCACGGAGAGGGCGGAGAGCTGCGCCGCTCGCTGTCGATGTGGCAGCTGACCATGCTCAGCATCGGCGCCACCCTCGGCACCGGCATCTTCGTCGTGCTCGGCGAGGCCGTCCCCAAGGCGGGACCCGCCGTCACCGTCGCGTTCGTCATCGCCGGACTCACCGCGCTGTTCTCGGCGCTGTCGTACGCCGAGCTGGCCGGCGCGATCCCGGTGTCCGGCTCCTCCTACTCGTACGCCTACGCCACCCTCGGCGAGCTCGTCGCCTGGATCTGCGGCTGGTGTCTGATCCTCGAGTACGGCGTGGCCGTCGCCGCGGTCGCCGTCGGCTGGGGCGAGTATCTGAACGAGCTGCTCGCCGGGGCCGTCGGCGTGACCATCCCCGACGCGCTCGCCGCCCCGCCCGGCGACGGCGGGATATTCAACCTGCCGGCGCTCCTCGTCGTGCTGCTGTCGATGGTCTTCCTGCTGGGCGGCGCCCGCGAGAGCGCCCGCGCCAACACGATCATGGTCGTGGTGAAGATCGCCGCGCTGGTGCTCTTCTGCGCCATCGGCGTCCAGGGCTTCCAGAGCGGCAACTACGCGGACTTCATGCCGCTGGGCATGGCCGGGGTGAGCGCCGCGGGCGCCTCGCTGTTCTTCTCGTACATCGGCTTCGACGCCGCCTCCACGGCCGGCGAGGAGGCCAAGAACCCGCAGCGCGACCTGCCGCGCGCCATCATGCTCTCGCTGCTGATCGTCACCGTGCTCTATGTGCTCGTCGCCGCGGTCGCCGTCGGCGCCCGCCCGTGGGACGGCTTCGGCGAGTCCGAGGCCGCGCTCGCCGGGATCATGAAGGACGTCACGGGGCAGACCTTCTGGGCCGTGCTGCTCGCCGCGGGCGCGGTCATCGCCATCGCCAGCGTCGTGCTGACCGTGCTGTACGGGCAGACCCGCATCCTCTTCGCGATGTCCCGCGACGGCCTGGTGCCGAGGGTGTTCTCCAAGGTCCACGCCAAGACCGGGGTGCCCCGGGCCAACACCCTGATCGTCTCGGTCTTCTGCGGGGGCCTGGCCGCCGCCGTGCCGCTCGGCCATCTGGCCGACGCCACCAGCATCGGCACGCTCTTCGCCTTCGCCCTGGTCAACGTGGCCGTCGTGGTGCTGCGCCGGACCCGCCCGGACATGCGGCGGACCTTCAGGGTGCCGCTCTCGCCGCTCTTCCCGGCGATCGGCTTCGCGCTCTGCATCTGGATGATGACCAGCCTCTCCGCGGTCACCTGGACGGTCTTCGGCGTCTGGATGGCCGTCGGCATGGCGATCTACTTCGCGTACGGCGTGCGCCGCTCGCGCCTGAGCTGAACAGCCCGGCGAGCCCGGGGGCCGGCGGGCCCCGGCGCGGCCGTCGCCGACGGGAATCCCCATGTGCGTGGGTGATACTGATACGGCGGCTGCCGCGGCCCTTCGCGGAACCCCCGCACAGACTCCGAGCATGGTGTGAAAGTTGCTGAACGACCTCGACGAACGCATCGTCCACGCCCTCGCGGAGGACGCCCGCCGCTCCTACGCCGACATCGGCTCGATGGTCGGGCTGTCCGCGCCCGCCGTGAAACGGCGTGTGGACCGGCTCCGCGCCGAGGGCGCCATCACCGGCTTCACCGTACGCGTGGACCCCAAAGCCCTCGGCTGGGCGACCGAGGGCTTCATCGAGATCTACTGCAGCCGCAACACCTCGCCCGAGGCCATCGAGCGCGGTCTCAAGCGCTATCCGGAGATCGCGTCCGCGTCCACCGTCACCGGGGAGGCGGACGCGATCGTCCAGGTCTTCGCCTCCGACATGCGCCACTTCGAGCGCGTGCTGGAGCGGATCGCGGGCGAGCCGTTCGTCGAGCGCACCAAGTCGGTGCTGGTGCTCTCGCCGCTGCTGCGGCGGTACACCTCGGGCTCGCCCGCCTAGCGCCGCTACAGCTTCGGGTGCCAGGGCAGCACCTTGAAGTCGCCCGTCCCCGCCTTGACCTTCTCGAAGGGGGCCGAGCTCACGCACTTGGGCAGGCCCGGGGTCTGCGTCGGGTCGCCCGTCGAGGCCCAGCTGTAGCCCAGCCGGTCCTTGCCGCCCACGTCGTGGACGGTGACGCCGACGCGCTTGCCCTTCGCGCCCTTCAGATCCGACTCGGTGACGACGCCGCTGACCACAGCCACCTTGCCGCCGGTCAGCAGGCAGTCGACCTTGACCTTGGCCGAGGCGCCCTTGCCGTCGAGGTAGTGGCTGAAGGAGAACGTGCCGGTGGCCTTCGTCGGGTCGGCGGTGTCCTTCGCGGCGAGGTGGGCGTCGAAGGTGAACGTGATGTCGTCGCCGAGAGACCGGTACAGCTTCGCCGAGCCGGTCAGGGCCGCGGCCTCCCGCTTCGACCCTCCGTCGTGGTCCCCCGAGGCGACGGCCGTGCCGGCGGCGCCCGAGGCGAGCAGCAGCGCTGCGCCGGCGGCGACGATCTTCGTGCGGCGGTTCAGGTTCATGTCGTTCCCTTTTCTCGGCGTCGATCTGATGGTCATCACTCTTCCGTCGACGCCGTCGCGGCACATCGATCGCCAGTCGGGACAAGGCCTCCGCCGGTCGGCGGGGGAGCGGCGGGCGGGACTGCGACCTGAGCAGTAGCGGCCCAGAACGCCGGTCGCAGGGCTCACTCCGCTCCGGGCGCGCAACGAATCGCCGCCGCACGCACTGTTTGCGCAATGGATCAGCTGGCTACGCGCAACGGTCGCGCCTTGTCCCACCCGAACACGGGACCGTACGGTCTTAACGTCCTCCCCACACTCCGCACACATCCGCCCGAGGTCTGCCCATGCCGCCGTTGCGCACCGCACTGCTCCAGAGTTCCGGCCGACCGGGCTCGGTCGCCGAGAACCTCAAGGTGCTCGACGAGGCCGCCGGCCGCGCCGCGGACGCCGGCGCCGGCCTGCTGGTCTGCCCCGAGCTCTTCCTGACCGGCTACGCGGTCGGCGACGAGCTGCCGCGACTGGCCGAGCCCGCCGACGGTCCCGGCGCCCGCGCCGTCATGGAGACGGCCGAACGCCACGGCATCGCGATCATGTACGGCTACCCGGAGCTGGACGGGCAGGACGGGCGGGGCGGCGAGGAGAGCGGCACCGAGTCCGCGTCGGCCGACGGCCCGGCGAGGATCTTCAACTCCGCGCAGCTGATCGGCCGCGACGGCCGCAGCCTCGCCAACTACCGCAAGACGCACCTCTTCGGCTGCTTCGAGCAGCAGTGGTTCACCCCCGGCGACCAACTCGTCGTCCAGGCGGAGCTGGACGGCGTCCGGATCGGCCTGATGATCTGCTACGACGTGGAGTTCCCGGAGAACGTCCGCGCGCACGCCCTGGCCGGCACCGATCTGCTGCTGGTCCCCACCGCCCAGATGCACCCCTTCCAGTTCGTGCCCGAGCACGTCCTGCCGGTGCGGGCCTTCGAGAGCCAGATGTACATCGCGTACGTCAACAGGACCGGCCCGGAGGGCGAGTTCGAGTTCGTCGGGCTCAGCTGCCTCGCCTCCCCCGACGGCATGGTCCGCACCCGGGCCGGCCGCGGCGAGGAACTGGTCTTCGGCGAGGTGGATCCCGTCTTCCTGAGCGCCTCGCGCGAGGGCAACCCATATCTGCGCGACCGCCGCCCAGAGCTGTACGCGCCGCTCGTCTGACGCCCTCGGCCCCGCTCTCCCCGCTCGCCCGCCTGTTCTTCCGCTTTCCCGTGCAAGGAGTCCGCACCCCATGACGTCCACGGTGCCCACCGCTGTCCAGCACACCGACGCGCAGCCGCCGATCACCATGTTCGGTCCGGACTTCCCGTACGCGTACGACGACTATCTCGCCCACCCAGCCGGCATCGGCCAGATACCCGCGACCGAGCACGGAACCGAGGTCGCGGTCATCGGCGGCGGCCTGTCCGGCATCGTCGCCGCGTACGAGCTGATGAAGATGGGCCTCAAGCCCGTCGTCTACGAGGCCGACCAGATCGGCGGCCGGCTGCGCACCGTCGGCTTCGAGGGCTGCGACCCCGGGCTGACCGCCGAGATGGGCGCGATGCGCTTCCCGCCCTCCTCCACGGCGCTCCAGCACTACATCGACCTGGTGGGCCTGACCACCGAGCCCTTCCCCAACCCGCTCGCCGCCGGCACCCCCTCGACGGTCGTCGACCTCAAGGGCCAGTCGCACTACGCCGAGACCATCGACGACCTGCCGCAGGTCTACCGCGATGTGATGGACGCCTGGAACGCCTGCCTGGAGGAGGGCGCCGACTTCTCCGAGATGAACCGGGCCATGCGCGAGCGCGATGTGCCCCGCATCCGCGAGATCTGGGCGAAGCTCGTCGAGAAGCTCGACAACCAGACCTTCTACGGCTTCCTCTGCGACTCCGAGGCCTTCAAGTCCTTCCGGCACCGGGAGATCTTCGGCCAGGTCGGCTTCGGCACGGGCGGCTGGGACACCGACTTCCCCAACTCCATCCTGGAGATCCTGCGCGTCGTCTACTCCGAGGCGGACGACCACCACCGCGGCATCGTCGGCGGCAGCCAGCAGCTTCCGCTGCGGCTGTGGGACCGCGAGCCGCAGAAGCTCGTGCACTGGCCGATGGGGACCTCGCTCTCCTCGCTGCACGACGGCACGCCCAAGCCCGCCGTGACGCGCCTGCACCGCACCGCGGGCAACCGGATCACGGTCACCGACGCCTCCGGCGACATCCGCACCTACCAGGCGGCCATCTTCACCGCGCAGTCCTGGATGCTGCTCTCGAAGATCGCCTGCGACGACTCGCTCTTCCCCATCGACCACTGGACGGCGATGGAGCGCACCCACTACATGGAGTCGTCCAAGCTCTTCGTGCCGGTCGACCGGCCGTTCTGGCTGGACAAGGACGAGACGACCGGCCGGGACACCATGAGCATGACGCTCACCGACCGGATGACCCGCGGCACCTACCTGCTCGACGACGGGCCGGACAAGCCCGCCGTCATCTGCCTCTCGTACACCTGGTGCGACGACAGCCTCAAGTGGCTGCCGCTGTCCGCGAACGAGCGGATGGAGGTCATGCTGAAGTCGCTCGGCGAGATCTACCCGAACGTCGACATCCGCAGCCACATCATCGGCAACCCGGTCACCGTCTCCTGGGAGAACGAGCCGTACTTCATGGGCGCGTTCAAGGCGAACCTGCCCGGGCACTACCGCTACCAGCAGCGGCTGTTCACCCACTTCATGCAGGACCGGCTGCCCGAGGACAAGCGCGGCATCTTCCTGGCGGGCGACGACATCTCCTGGACGGCGGGCTGGGCGGAGGGCGCGGTGCAGACGGCGCTCAACGCGGTGTGGGGCGTGATGCACCACTTCGGCGGCGCGACCGAGGGGGTCAACCCGGGGCCGGGCGACCTGTTCGACGAGATCGCTCCGGTCGAGCTCCCGGAGGACTGACCTCCGCCGCGGGGCCCGGGAGACCGGGCTCCGCCGCCGGGTCCGTACACCGGGCTCCGGTACCGACTCCCGTCCGGGGGCGGCCGCGATCCGGCTGCCCTCGGACGGTTTCAACTCCGGTTCAAACTCCGGTTCAGCTCCGGTCGGGCCACGGGGTGAGCAGACAGCGCCCGACGAGCCCGACGCCCGTGTCGAGCCGCTCGGCGAACTCCTCGGCCAGGCCCGGGATCTCCCGCAGGCCCCACAGCAGCCGCGCCGCCGACCACGCGCCGTCCCTGGCCCGCTCCAGGCTCCACGCGCCGAGCAGATGCGTCAGCGGATCGGCGACCTCCAGCAGATCCGGGCCCGGCATCAGATCCTCGCGGATGCGCTCCTCGAGGAGGACGAGAACGTCGCCGACCCGGTCGAACTCGCCCTCCAGGTCGGCTGGTTGACAGCCCAGCGCGTGGCAGGCGTCGACCACGGCGAGCGCCAGATCGTGGCCGATGTGCGCGTTGATGCCGGCGAGCGCGAACTGCAGCGGCCGTACGCCGGGATGGCGGCGGTGCTGGAACAGCGGCCGCCAGCAGGCCGGCGGCCGGCCTCCCGAGGCCGCCGTGTCCACCGCCCCGAGATAGCGCCGGGCGAACAGGACGTCGAGGGTGACGGCGGCCCGCCGGTCGGGGAAATCGCCGCCGTCGATACGGCGGTCGATCTCCTCGGTCACGGCGAGATAGACCCGGTTGAAGACGGCGACCCCGTCCGACGCGGGCCACTCGGCGCGTAGCGAGTGCATCCGCTCCACCACCGCGTCGACGGGGGAGCGGCCGTGCGCGTCGTGCGTCGCGAACTGTTCCGTCTGCACCATGCAGGCAGCGTCCCAGCCCCATCCCCAGCCGAGCGCCGCCCGGCCGGAGGCTTCCCCAGAACGGGGTAACGGACATCAATTAAGCCTCGCCGGCGATTGAGGCGCGGGGTCCGGGGCAGCGCCCCGCAAGCACCCGCACCCGCACTCGCACCCACCCCACCCCCTCCTACCGCCGCTCCACCAGCGACCTCCCCGCCGACCCCGACCTCCCCCTCGCTCCCTCCCGCTCCGCCGACCTCAGCACCCCCGCCCCGACGACCAGCCCCAGCGCCAGCAGCGTCACCAGGCCGAACGACACCACCAGGCTCGTCGCGTCCGCCACCGCCCCGATCGCCGACGGGGCGATCAGACCGGACGTGTACGTGATCGTGGCGACGCCCGCGATCGCCTGGCTGGGGTTCGGCCCGCTGCGCCCCGCCGCCGCGAAGGCCAGCGGCACGACGACGGCGACGCCCATCCCGATGAACGCGAACCCCGTCAGCGCCACCGCCGGATGCGGTGCGAAGACCACCAGCAGCCCGCCCGCCGTCGCCAGCACCCCGCCCGTGCGGACCGTCCGCACGGGACCGAAGCGGTCCACGATCCGGTCGCCGGCGAGTCGCGCGACCGTCATGGTCAGCGCGAAGGCCGTGGTCGAGGCGGCCGCGAGACCGGCGGAGGCGTCCAGCACGTCCCGCAGGTACACCGCCGACCAGTCCAGGCTCGCCCCCTCCGCGAACACCGCGCAGAACCCGATCGCGCCGATGACGATCGCCGACTTGGGCGGCAGGGCGAAGTGCGGCGGCGGCTCCGCGTCGGGGTGGCTGCGCAGATCCAGCACGCCCTGCGCCGCGAGCAGCCCGAGCACGGTCAGCACGCCGGCGGCGAGGGCGTGGTGCAGTCGCGCGTCGCTGCCCAGATGCGCGGCGAGCGTCCCGCCCGCCGACCCGATCAGCGCGCCCGCGCTCCACATGCCGTGCAGCCCGGACATGATCGAGCGGTCGAGGCGGTTCTCGATCTCGACGCCGAGGGCGTTCATGGCGACGTCCGACATGCCGGCGGTCGCGCCGTACACGAACAGCGCCGCGCAGAGCGCGGGCAGACTCGGCGCGAGGGACGGGAGGGTCAGCGAGAGGGTCCACAGCACGATCAGCCCGCGCAGCGCGTTGCGCGCGCCGAAGCGGTGGGTGATCGCCCCGGCCAGCGGCATCGCCACGGACGCGCCGAGCGCGGGGAAGGCCAGGGCGAGACCGAGCTGCCCGGCTCCGACGTCCGCGTGGTCCTGGATCCAGGGGATACGGGTGGCGAAGCTGCCGGTGACCGCGCCGTGCACACAGAAGACCGCGGCCACGGCGTACCGCGCCCGCTTCAGCTGGCTCGGCCCGAAGGCCGCTTCGTCTGCCATCTCTCCGCTTCCCTCCCCGGGTGACTGGAGCCGTAAACTATCAGGAACCCTGCCTGATAAATACCCTGCCTGATCAAGAGTGGACACCGCCGTCTGGAAGGATTCCGGCATGCCCGCATCGCCCAGTACCGCCCGGGTCATCAACGACCGGCTCGCCCTGAGACTGCTCCAGCAGGAGGGCCCGCTGACGGCAGGTCAGCTGAAGACGATGACCGGGCTCTCCCGGCCCACCGTCGCCGACCTGGTGGAGCGGCTCCAGGGGTCCGGACTGATCCAGGTCGTCGGCGAGGCGGGGGCGGAGCGGCGCGGGCCCAACGCCAGGCTGTACGGGATCGTCGCCGACCGCGCGCACCTCGCGGCGCTCGACGTGCGCACCCGGAGCGTCGGCGTCGTCGTCGCCGACCTGCTCGGCGTCACGCTCGCCGAGGCGTCGCTCCCCATCGGCAGCGACACCGACACCGAGCCCGCCGTCGAGCGGGCGGCGGCGCTGCTGGAGCGCACGGCCCAGGAGGCGGGCGCGCGGCGGCTGCACAGCGTCGGCATCGGCGCCCCCGGACTGATCGACCCGGTCACCGGCGAGCTGCGGGACACCACCGGTCTGCCCGCCTGGCACCGCCGGCTGGTCGCCGCGCTCCAGGAGCGGCTGCCCGCCCGGGTCGTCGTGGAGAACGAGACCAATCTGGCCGCCCTCGCCGAGCAGCGCGCCGGCGTGGCCCGCGACCGCGACACCTTCGTCTTCCTCTGGCTCGGCCACGGCGTCGGCGCGGCCCTCTTCCTGGACGGCAGGCTCCGCAGGGGCGCGTCGGGCGGCGCGGGGGAGATCGGGTTCCTGCCGGTCCCGGGCGTCCCGGGGACCCCCTCCGCGTCCGACTGCGAGGGCGGCTTCCACTCGCTGGCGGGCTCGGCGGCGATCTGCGCCCTCGCGGCGGAGCACGGAATCCGGGCCGAGGGCCCCGAGCCCAAGGCGGCGCAGGCGGTACGGGAGGCGGTGGCGGCCGGCCGGTCCGACTTCCTGGACGCCCTCGCCCAGCGGCTCGCCCTCGGCGTCGCCGCGGTCGCCGCGATCCTGGACCCGGGCTGCGTGGTCCTCGGCGGCGAAGTCGGCCACGCGGGCGGAGCGGAGGTGGCCTCCCGCGTCGAGGCGCGGCTGTCCGAGCTCTCGCCGCTGCGCACGGAGGTCCGCGCGGGCGCCCTGGGCGGCGCGGCGGTGCTGAGCGGCGCGCTGATCACCGCCCGCGAGACGGCTCAGAACGAGCTGTTCGCCGCGCGGACCTAGCTGCGCGGACCTAGCTGCGTGGACCCGGCCGTGCGGGCCCAGCGCGAGACCCGCGGACCGGGCGAGGCGCGTCGTGCGAGAGCCCGACGGCGGCAAGGGCCGGGACTCCGCCGCCGGGCGATCGACACCACCACGATCCGCGGAGGTGCCGCAGACACTAAAAGGACTAGACCAGAGCGTCAATAGCGCCGAACAGGACAACTCAAGGCATGCTCGTGCGCCAATCCTGTGAGCCAGCCCACAGCCCATCGCCCGCATGGCCTCTTGCCAGGCGTGGCACACTGGCCCTGTATCAGCAGCAGCGCACTCCGGGGTCGGTGTAATTCCGAACCGGCGGTTACAGTCCGCGACCCGTCCGCATCCAGCGGCCGGTTGACCAGGTGAAACTCCTGGACCGACGGTTAAAGTCCGGATGGGAGGCAGTGCGCGGCGGGCGACCTCGTTCTCGGTGCGCCGGCCGTCTCGCTGGTCGCCGTCCAAGGCGATCGGCGTCTTCGGCCTCGGCGTTCCCGTGCAGTCGTTCCGCTCTCTGTCGACATCGACAGGCCCCGGAGTCCGTGCCCGAAGAGGCAGGAGGATCCGGTGGCCACCGCAGCCGACGTGGACGCCATGCGCCGAGCCATCGCGCTCGCCGCTCGCGGACTCGGCGCCACCAGCCCCAACCCGGTCGTCGGGTGCGTCGTCGCCGACGCCTCCGGAGCGATCGTCGGCGAGGGCTTCCACCAGCGCGCCGGCGGCCCCCACGCCGAGGTCCACGCCCTGCGCGAGGCAGCCGGCCGAGCCCGCGGCGCCACCGCGTACGTCACCCTCGAACCCTGCAACCACACCGGCCGCACCGGACCCTGCGCCCAGGCCCTGACCGACGCCGGGGTCGCCCGCGTGGTCTACGCCGTCGCGGACCCCAACCCGCAGGCCACCGGGGGCGCCGACACCCTGCGCGCCGCCGGGATAGCGGTCGAGCAGGGGCTCCTCGAAGACGAGGCCGAGGCCGGCAACATCGCCTGGCTCACCTCCGTACGCCTCGGCCGCCCCTACGTCCTGTGGAAGTACGCCGCCACCCTCGACGGCCGTATCGCAGCAAAGGACGGCAGCAGCCGCTGGATCAGCTCGCCCGAGTCCCGCGCCGACGTCCACCGGCTGCGCGCCGAGGCCGACGCGGTGGTCGTCGGCGCCGGCACCGCCCGCGCCGACGACCCGCACCTCGCGGTGCGCGGCATCGACGGCGCCGTGCAGCCCCTGCGGGTCGTCGTCGACACGAACGCCGCCGCCGTCCGCCCCGGCGCGCGGGTCCTCGACGACGCCGCACCGACCCTGATCGCCGTCGCCGACGACGCCGTCAGCGAGCTCCCCGACGTCGTACGGCTGCCGAGGGCCGGGCGCGGACTGTCCGTGCCGGCCCTGCTGGACGCCCTCCACGAGCGCGGCGTCCGCTCCGTGCTCCTCGAAGGCGGCCCGACGCTGGCCGGCGCCTTCGTCGCCGCGGGCGCCGTCGACAAGGTCGTCGGCTATCTCGCGCCCGTACTCCTCGGCGCGGGCCCGACCGCCCTCGCCGACGCCTCCATCACCACGATCACCGAAGCGCTGCGGCTCGAGCTGACCGAGACCGTGCGCATCGGCCCCGATCTTCGTATCACTGCCACTGTCAAGGAGCGCTGAGCGTGTTCACCGGAATCGTCGAAGAGCTGGGCGAGGTCACCGCCGTCGAGAGGCTCGAGGACTCCTCCCGCTTCCGTCTGCGCGGACCCCTGGTCACCGAAGGCGCCAAGCACGGCGACTCCATCGCCGTCAACGGCGTCTGCCTCACGGTCGTCGACTGCGGCGAGGGCGAGTTCACCGCCGACGTGATGGCCGAGACCCTCAGCCGCTCCAGCCTCGGCGCGCTCGAGGCCGGCTCCCGCGTCAACCTGGAGCGGCCGATGGCCGTCGGCGACCGCCTCGGCGGGCACATCGTCCAGGGGCACGTCGACGGCACGGGCGCCATCGTCGAGCGCACGCCGTCCGAGAACTGGGAGATCGTCAAGGTCTCCCTCCCGGCCCATCTGACGCGCTACGTCGTCGAGAAGGGCTCGATCACCGTCGACGGCGTGAGCCTGACCGTCGTCGACGCGGGCCCCGACTACTTCACCATCAGCCTGATCCCGACCACGCTCGCCCTGACCACGCTCGGCGTCAAGCAGCCCGGCGACCCGGTCAACCTCGAGGTCGACGTCATCGCCAAGTACGTCGAGCGGCTGCTCGGCGACCGCGCCGAGGGGACCGCCCGGTGAGCGCCCTGTCGTGGCTGAACGCCGAGGCCTTCACGGCCTTCGGCCAGCACATCATGTGGTCCGACATGATCGGCAACACGATCGGTCTGATCGCCCTGGGCCTCGGCTGGCGGCGCTCCGTGCTCACCTGGCCCGCCCAGCTGCTCTCCGGCCTCATCCTCGTCGGCGCCTACGCCTCCGCCCAGCTCAGCGGCGGCGTCGGCAAGCAGCTGCTGGTCATCGGCGTCGCCCTGTGGGGCTGGCGCATGTGGTCCCGCGGCCGGCAGGAGGCCCAGGACGGCTCGATCGCCGTCCGCTTCGCCACCTGGCGCGAGCGCGGAGTGCTGCTCGCCGGCGCGGTGCTCGGCACCCTCGCCGTCGGCGGCCTCTTCACGCTCTACCCACAGCTTTCCTGGAGCCCGTGGGCCGACGCGTACATCTTCGTCGGCACGCTGGTCGCCATGGTCGCCCAGGCCCGCGGCCTGGTCGAGTTCTGGTTCGCCTGGCTGCTCGTCGACATCGTCGGCGTCCCTCTGGCGTTCCGCAGTGACCTGGCCTTCTCCGGCCTGGTCTACGTCGTCTACTTCGCGCTCGTCCTGTGGGGCATGCGCGACTGGTGGCTGCGCTCCCGAGCGAGCGCCCAGCCTGCCCTGGAAGGAGCGGCAGCATGACCACAGCACTGCCCACCTGGTACTCCACCGACAACGTCGAGGACCTCTCCCTCGACCCGGTGGAGCAGGCCATCCGCGACATCGCCGCCGGGCGGCCCGTCGTGGTCGTCGACGACGAGGACCGCGAGAACGAGGGCGACCTCGTCATCGCCGCCGAGAAGGCCACCCCCGAGATCATCGCGTTCATGATGAGCGAGTGCCGCGGCCTGATCTGCGCCCCCATGGAGAGCGACGAGCTGGAGCGCCTCGACCTGCCGCAGATGGTCGAGCGCAACACCGAGTCGATGCGGACGGCCTTCACCGTCTCCGTCGACGCGGGCCCCGCGTCCGGAGTGACCACCGGCATCTCCGCCGCCGACCGCGCCGTCACCCTGCGGATGCTGGCGAGCGGCGCGTGCGAGGCGTCCGACTTCGTGCGCCCCGGCCATATCTTCCCGCTGCGCGCCAAGCCCGGCGGCGTGCTGGTCCGCAACGGCCACACCGAGGCGGCCGTCGACCTGGCCCGGCTCGCCGGCCTGCGCCCGGCCGGCGCCATCGTGGAGATCGCGGGCGAGGACGGGGTGATGCTCCGGCTGCCCGACCTGATCCCGTTCGCCCGCAAGCACGGCCTGACGATCATCTCCATCGAGGACCTGATCGCCTACCGCCGCTCCTCGGAGCCGACCGTCAAGCGGGAGGCGGCCGTCGACCTGCCCACCGCCTTCGGCCGGTTCACCGCCTACGGCTACCGCTCCACCGTCGACGGCGTCGAGCACGTCGCGCTCGTCCACGGCGACGTCGGCGACGGCGAGGACGTGCTGGTGCGCGTCCACTCCGAGTGCCTGACCGGCGACATCTTCCACTCGCAGCGCTGCGACTGCGGACCCCAGCTCCAGGCGTCCATGGAGCACATCACCGCGGCGGGCCGCGGCGTCGTGGTCTACCTCCGCGGCCACGAGGGCCGGGGCATCGGGCTGCTGTCCAAGCTGCGCGCGTACGAGCTCCAGGAGCGCGGGCGCGACACCCTCGACGCCAACCTCGAGCTGGGGCTCCCCGCCGACGCCCGCGACTACGCCGCCGGCGCGCAGATCCTCGAGGACCTCGGCGTGCGCAGCCTGCGCCTGATGACCAACAACCCCGACAAGATCACCGCGCTCGTCCGCCACGGACTCACCGTCCACGGCCGCGAGCCGATGCCCGTCCAGGCGGGCGAGCACAATCTCCGGTACCTGCGCACCAAGCGGGACCGGATGGGACACGACCTGCCCTGGCTCGACGCCGCCGCGTCGGCCTGCGGCAACCAGTGACCCCGCACGCGCAACCCCGTACGAAGTCAGCACCGGCAGGTAAGCCGGGCCAGAGGAGACAAGAGACATGAGCGGCAAGGGTGCACCCGAACTGTCCGTCCGCAACTGCGGCGACCTGCGGGTGGCGGTGATCGCGGCCCAGTGGCACGAGAAGGTCATGGACGGCCTGGTCGACGGGGCTCTGCGCGCCCTGCACGAGCTGGGCATCGACGAGCCGACGCTGCTGCGCGTGCCGGGCAGCTTCGAGCTCCCGGTCGTCGCCAAGGTCCTGGCGGGCCGCGGCTACGACGCCGTCGTCGCGCTCGGCGTCGTCATCCGCGGCGGAACACCGCACTTCGACTATGTGTGCCAGGGCGTCACGGTCGGCCTCACCCAGGTCAGCGTGGAGACCGGAGTCCCCATCGGATTCGGCGTGCTGACCTGCGACACCGAGGAGCAGGCGCTCGACCGCGCCGGCATCGAGGGGTCGACCGAGGACAAGGGACACGAGGCGGTCACCGCCGCCGTCGCCACCGCGGCCACCCTGCGTTCAGTATCTGAACCCTGGCGCTGAGGAGAAGCCGCTTCCGCGTAGGGTGGGACCATCATGGCGAACAAAACCTTCGAAGAGCTCTTCGCCGAGCTGCAGCTCAAGGCCAAGAACGGCGACCCGGCCACATCCCGTACCGCCGAACTGGTGGACAAGGGCGTGCATGCCATCGGCAAGAAGGTCGTCGAGGAGGCCGCCGAGGTGTGGATGGCCGCCGAGTACGAGGGCAAGGAAGCCGCCGCCGAGGAGATCTCGCAGCTGCTGTACCACGTCCAGGTGATGATGGTCGCCCGCGGGATCTCCCTCGACGACGTCTACGCCCACCTCTGAGCACCGCCGCACACGCACCCGCGACACAGACGCACCCCGCGACACAGACAGAACCGAACACTCCCACGCAAAGGAAGCTCATCCCATGCTGCGCATCGCCGTCCCCAACAAGGGTTCACTGTCCGGACCTGCGTCGGCGATGCTCCATGAGGCCGGCTACCAGCAGCGCAAGGAGTCCAAGGAGCTCGTCCTGGTCGACCCCGAGAACGAGGTCGAGTTCTTCTATCTGCGCCCGCGCGACATCGCCATCTACGTCAGCTCCGGCCGGCTCGACATCGGCATCACCGGCCGCGACCTGCTGCTGGACTCCGGCGCCAACGCCGAGGAGATCCTCCAGCTCGGCTTCGCCCGCTCCACCTTCCGCTACGCCACCAAGCCCGGCACCGCCGCCGGCGTCGGCGACTTCGACGGAATGACGATCGCCACCTCCTACGAGGGCATCGTCGCCAAGCACCTCGCCGACAACGGCATCGACGCCTCCGTCGTCCACCTCGACGGCGCGGTCGAGACCGCCATCGAGCTCGGCGTCGCCCAGGTCATCGCCGACGTCGTGGAGACCGGCACCAGCCTGCGCAACGCCGGCCTCGAAGTCATCGGCGAGCCGATCCTCACCTCCGAGGCCGTCGTCATCCGCCGCGCCGGCATCCGCGCCGAAGAGGCCGAGGACCCCAAGGTGCAGCAGTTCCTGCGCCGCCTCCAGGGCGTCCTGGTCGCCCGCAGCTACGTGATGATGGACTACGACTGCCGGGTCGAGCACCTCGAGCAGGCCGTCGCCCTCACCCCGGGCCTCGAGTCCCCGACCATCTCGCCCCTGCACCACGAGGGCTGGGTCGCCGTCCGCTCCATGGTGGCCGCCAAGGAAGCCCAGCGGATCATGGACGACCTGTACGAGCTGGGCGCGCGCGCCATCCTCACCACGGCCATCCACGCCTGCCGCCTCTGAAGGACGCCCGCTGCCATGCCCGCCCCCGCGCCGCCCCGACTGCCCGCGCTCCCCGTCACGTTCAGGCCGACCCGCACCCGGATCGTCCTGCTGAGCGTCGGCTCGCTGATGTTCGCCGTGATCACCGCGGTCGCCCTGCTGCTGGAGAAGCTGAGCGCGGGGGAGCGGAGCAGCTTCGTCTTCACCGCGCTGCTCTTCTTCGGCGTCCTCGCCCTGCTGAGCCGGCCCAAGGTCGTCGCCGACGACCGAGGCGTCACCGTCGTCAATCTCACCCGAACGCGCCGACTCGAGTGGGCTGAGATCCTCCGGGTGAACCTCCGGCCCGGCGACCCCTGGGTCTTCCTCGACCTGAGCGACGGCACCAGCCTGCCCGTGCTCGGCATCCAGCCGGGCATCGCCAAGGCCCAGGCCATCGGCGACGCCCGCGCGCTGCGCGCGCTCGCCGAGGCCCACGGCACCCGTCCCGACGCGGACTGAGCCCCCGTCGGGGCGCGGTTGAGACGCGTACCACGCGGCGATGCCCCTGCCGCGCGGGCGGCCGGCTTGATTACTCTGGTGGCGGCGGCGCCGAGCGCGCCCCGCCCCGCACCACACGGGCCACCGCGGCCCGCGGGGCACCTGCGACCCGAGGAGTGACTCCCTCCAGCAATGGACGGATCGTCCGGTAGTACCTGCGCCGCCCCCTCCAAGGAGGCGGCGGCATGATCATCCCCCTACTGCTGCTCGCCGCGGCATTCCTGTTGATCCTCGCCAACGGCTTCTTCGTGGCAGCCGAGTTCGGCCTGGTCACGGTGGAGCGAGCCGACGCCGAGCGCGCCGCCGCCGAGGGCGACCGCCGCGCCCGCCGCGTCGTCACCGCGCTGCGGGAGCTGTCCTTCCAGCTCTCCGGCACCCAGCTCGGCATCACCATCACCTCGCTCGTGGTCGGCATGCTGGCGCAGCCCGCGCTGGTCCAGCTGCTCGACGGGCCGATGGCCGCCACCGGGCTCCCCGAAGGAGCCGTCGCCGGGGTCTGCGCGGTGATCGGCATGCTGCTCGCCTCCGCCGTCCAGATGGTGGTCGGCGAGCTCGTCCCCAAGAACTGGGCGGTCTCCCGCCCGTTGCAGGTCGCGCGGTTCGTCGCCGGCCCGCAGCATCTGTTCTCGACGGTGTTCCGCCCGGTCATCACCGGGCTCAACGCCGTCGCCAACCGACTCGTGCGGATGGCGGGAGTCGAGCCCGCCGAGGAGCTGGCCTCCGCCCGCACCCCCGGCGAGCTGGTCTCCCTCGCCCGCCACTCGGCGCGGGCCGGCGCCCTGGAGCAGGACACCGCCGACCTGTTCGTCCGCACCCTCTCGCTCGGGCGCCTCACGGCGCAGCATGTGATGACCCCCCGGGTGAAGATGAGCGCCCTGCAGAGCGACGCCATGGCGGCTGACGTCCTCAACCTCACGCGCGCCACCGGCCTTTCGCGCTTCCCCGTCTACCGGGAGCGCATCGACGAGATCGTCGGCATGGTCCACCTCAAGGACGCCCTCGCCGTGCCCGCCGCGGACCGGCTGCGCACCGCGGTGGACCAGATCGCCGTCCCGCCGCTGCTGGTGCCCGAGACGCTGCCCGTGCAACAGCTGCTGGAGCGGCTGCGCAGCGAGCAGCCCATCGCGGTCGTGGTGGACGAGTACGGCGGCACCGCCGGGGTCGTCACCCTCGAGGACATCGTCGAGGAGCTCGTCGGCGAGGTCCGCGACGAGCACGACCACGAGCAGGACGCCCGGCCCGAGCTCGCCCCCGCGGCCCCCGAGGACGGCAACCCCGCCTGGGACGCCGACGGCAGCTGCCGGGTGCTGACCCTGCGGCGGATAGGCCTCGACGTGCCGGACGGCCCGTACGAGACCGTGGCCGGCCTCGTCGCCGACCTGCTGGGCCGCATCCCCGCCCCCGGCGACCGGGCCGAGCTGCCCGGCTGGCGGCTCTCGGTGCGCCAGGTGGACCGCTACCGCGCCGAGCGGGTGCGCCTGGTGCGCACCGCCGACGTGCCGGCGTTGACGGAGGCCGCCCGGTGAGCGCCCTCCAACTCCTGTTCGCGCTGCTTCTGGTGGTCGCGAACGGGTTCTTCGTCGGGGCGGAGTTCGCCCTCGTGTCCGTGCGCCGCAGTCAGATCGAGCCGCTGGCCGCCGCGGGCTCCGCGCGCGCCCGGCAGGTGCTGCACGGGCTGGAGAACCTGCCGCAGATGATGGCGGCCGCGCAGTTCGGCATCACCGTCTGCTCGCTCACGCTCGGCGCGGTCGCCGAGCCGACCGTGGCGCATCTGCTGGAGCCGGTTTTCCACGCCGCCCGTGTGCCGCAGGGGCTGGTCCATCCCCTGGGCTATGTGATCGCCCTGGCCGTCGTGGTCTTCCTGCACCTCGTGGTCGGCGAGATGCTCCCGAAGAACCTGGCGATGGCCGCCCCCGAGAAGACCGCGCTCTGGCTCAGCCCGGGCCTGGTCGGCTTCGCCCGGCTGTGCCGTCCGGTCACGGCGGGGCTCGGCGCCTGCGCGCAGCTGGTGCTGCGGGTCTTCGGCGTCGAGCCGAAGGACGAGGTGGAGGCGGTCTTCACCAGCGCCCAGCTGGGCCGGCTGGTGGAGGACTCCCGGCAGGCCGGTCTGCTGGACCCGGCCGAGCAGGAGCGACTGGAGGACGTGCTGGAGCTGGGCAGCCGCCCGGTGACCGATGTGCTGATCCCGCGCGCCACGCTGGTGACGGTCGCCCCCTCGGTGACCCCGCACCAGATCGAGGAGCTGACGGTGCGCACCGGGTACTCCCGCTTCCCGGTGTGCGCGGAGGGCGGCGGAGCGTTCATGGGCTATCTGCACGTCAAGGACGTACTGGACCTGGAGGACGGCGAGCGGGCCGTTCCCCAGCACGTATGGCGGCCCATGGCGACGCTGCGGGCCGAGCTCCCGCTGGACGACGCCCTCACCGTGATGCGCCGGGCGGCCACCCATCTCGCACAGGTCGCCGACCCGTCCGGGCGGGTGCTGGGGCTGGTCGCCCTGGAGGACGTCCTGGAGAAGCTGGTCGGCGAGGTCCGCGACCCGGCCCACCGGGCGCCCTCGCCGCGCGCGCCGAAGCCGGCGCCGCGGGACGGCGCGCTGGTCGGCTGAGGTCAGCCCAGCGGAGGATCTGTCGGGCCCCGGTCGACCGGACCGCGGCCCGACAGCACCTCCCCGTACGCCTGCATCAGATCGGGCAGCCGCAGGGTGGACAGATCCTCGCGGGTCGGCGTGCCCGGATAGCCCGACAGCCGCAGGTCCCGGTAGGCGCAGCTCTTCTCGTACAGCGTGCGCAGAAAGCGGCCGTTGCCCAGCTCGTCGATCCAGCCCTGGTCGACGACATGGCCGCTGATGGAGCGCAGCTCCTCGCGGACCTCTTCGTCCCACACGTCGCCGTTCTCGGCGGCCAGCACCTCGCCGATCGCGGTCAGCTCGAGAGGGCGGTACGAGGGGAAGTCGACGCGGGTGGTGAACCGGGAGGAGAGGCCGGGGTTGGTCGCCAGCAGCCGGTCCATGCCCTCGGGGTAGCCGGCGAGGATGACGACCAGGTGGTCTCTGTTGTCCTCGGCGCGCTTGAGGAGCACCTGGAGGGCCTCGTCGCCGTACGCGTCGCCTTTGGTGTAGCCGGAGTTGGAGAGGCTGTACGCCTCGTCCACGAACAGCACCCCGCCCAGCGCCGAGTCGATCAGCTCGTTCGCCTTCACCGCGGTCTGACCGAGGAACTCCCCGACCAGGTCAGCCCGTTGGGCCTCCACCAGATGGTCGCCCCCGAGCAGGCCCAGCGCGTAGAAGACCCGGCCGAGGATGCGGGCGACGGTGGTCTTGCCGGTGCCAGAGGGGCCGGAGAAGACAAAGTGACGTTTCGGCGGCTGCACCGGAAGCCCCTGGCCGGCTCGGAGCCGCGCCATCTCCAGCTGCGCCGACAACGCTTTGACCTGCCGCTTCACCGGCTCCAGGCCGACCATCCGCTCCAGCTCCGCGAGCGCCTCGGCGAGCAGCACCGGGTCGGTGGGGCCCGCGGGGAACTGCGGGGGAGCGGGCTTCGGGGGCACCGCGGCCTTGTGCCGTACGCTCTCGGGCGGCGGCGCCGGGACCGAGCCGGGCAGCTGGGCGCCGGGGTCGGGCCCGAGCCGCGGCTCGCCCGCGAGCGCGCTCTCCGCCTCTGCCTGCGCGTCCACGACGTCCTGGCCGACGCCGGCCAGGGACACGGCGGCGAGCCCGGCCGCCTCGTCGTAGCCCTCGTATCCGTCGATCCCGTCGTAGTCCGCGATGGCCGCGAGCCGGGCGGAGGTGTCCATGAACGCCGGGTCGATCCGGTGCACCGCCCGGTACAGCGGCAGGGCCGCCGCGCTGCGGCCGGTGCCCTCGTGCGCTCGCGCCAGCCAGTACCGCAGCTCCTTGCGCTGCGGCTGCTCGCTGCGGCAGCGCATCAGCGCGGCGGACAGCAGCGGCTCCGCCTGTCCGTACATCTCCAGCCGGACCCGGGCCATGCCGCCGAACAGCCCGGCCTCGATGCCCAGCAGCGGGTCGTTGACCAGCGGCTCGGTGTGGCGTACGAGCTGCTCCCAGTCCTTGACCAGATAGGCCCGGCAGGCGTGCAGAAAGCGCACCTGCGGATCGGCGTCCACCGGCGGCAGCCCGGCCAACGCCCGGTCCAGCTCCGGCACATGGCGGCCGTCGAGCCAGTGCGAGGCGTGCGCGAGCAGCAGATCGCGGGGGCTCTCCAGCACCGGCTGGACCCACCAGCCGAGCCAGTACCAGGAGTTGAGGGTGCGGCGGTGGCGGGCGCGCTGCTGGCCGAAGCGCTCGCGGCCGCGGTACATGCGCAGTAGGGCGGTGGTGGTGTCGACCCTCAGGGCGTGCAGGCCCAGCCAGCCGTCCGCCATCCCGGGGTCCAGCCGCACGGCGGCCTTGAACTCCTCCTCCGCCTGCGGGTAGGCGCCCATGGTGTAGGCGTCCACGCCCCGTACCCAGGCGAGATCGGCCGGTGTCGGCGCGCCCTGCGTGCCGCTGTCCATAGGGTCCCCCATATCCCCCCACAAACCGTGCACCTGTGTGTCCCGCCGGGCGGACGCCCGTCGGCAGCGTACTGAACAACCTTGCCGTGGACGGGAATTGACCCACCGAGAGGCATCGTACCTGCGCATAGGGGTGGCGACTAAGACCGCGGCGAACGACCCGGCGGCGGTGACCCAGGGTGAGCGAGGGGCGGGGCGCGGCACGGGGGCGGCGGAGGTGAGGGCAGAACGAAGCCCCCGATCACGGGGGAACAACCGGGGGCTTCGCGTCTGCGGCGACTTCGAAAAGCCGCACATTGAGAACGTAAGACCTGTACGCCCCCTCGGTCAAGCAGAGTTGAGGCACTCTTGAGTCCGATTTCCGACTGCTCAGTATGGTGGGCCAGGGCACTCACGCTCTGTGATGGCTTGAATCGAACGCGCTGTCTGTGCAGGTCCCGGCAGCCATTCGTACCCCTCTTGGCACTCACGTACCAGCGTCTGTGCGAACGGACGAGAGGGGTCGCCGGAGAAATGGCGGGTCTCCGCCACGGTCCAGCCGTCCCAGAAACCGGAGAGCTCGCTTCCGTCCCGGCGCCGTCCGCGCGCCCAGGACTCCTCGGCGCTCCGCTCCATCCACAGCAGCCTGGCCAGATACGGTCGCAGCGCCCGCCGGCCCGCCCCCACGCCCTCGATCAGCACCACCGGGGCGGCCTCGAGAACGCGCGGCCCGCCGAAGCGGCGCAGACTCCAGTCGTACGGGTCGTAGCGCGCGCTCTCGCCGCGCGCGAGCGGCTCGACGACCTGGGCGAGCATCCGCTCCGTCCAGGCGAAGAGCTCCTCGTGGGTCGCCAGGTCGTCGAGGTGCAGCACCGGGACCGCCCCAGCCGCCGGATCGACCTCGCCGAGGGCCGCGGCCAGCCGCGCCGCGAACGTGCTCTTGCCCGAGCCGGCGTGGCCGTCGACCGCCACCAGCCGCACCGGGCCGCACGAGGGCGCGAGCGCGCGCAGGGCGGCCGCCTGCCGGCGGAGGTCGTCGTCCATGAGGACACCCTAGGAGACACGCCGAGGCGCGGCGGCTCCGCCGCAGGTCATCGCCCTGGGCCGGGCGTCGGGGAGTCGGCGGGCGGACCGAGCGCCGACAGAGACTCGTCGCGCGACGCGGTCCCGGGTGCTGGCAGAAGCCCGCCGCGAACCGGGATAGTTGCCCCACTGTCGCGTACCTGACTTGGGGGTCCCATGGCCAGAGAGACTTCGCGCAGAACCGTCCTGGGCGCCGCCATCGCGGCGGCCGCGGGCGCGGGCGCGCTGAGCACGACCGCCTCCGCCGCGCCGCCCGGGGAGTCGGCCGCCGCGGGCCGCAGGCCCCTGGTGGACAACCGCTTCTGGTCCACCTGCACCGACTGGCGGTTCGGCGCCTCCGACGGCACGCGCGCGGTCGCCGGCCGTCGCCCCGCCGTCGTGATCGCCCACGCCGCGGGCCGCACCGACTACACCGACCCGCACACCGGAAAGAAGGCGACCTGGGAGTACGCCACCTGGACCTCGCCCGTCCACCGGTCCCAGACGCCCGCGACCGAGGTCATCGTCTCCTGGAACGCCCACACCCCGGCCGGCACCTGGCTCCAGGCGGAGCTGCGCGGCCGCTACTCCGACGGCACGCACACGCCGTGGTTCACGATGGGCCGCTGGGCGTCCGGCGACACGGACATCCGGCGCACCTCGGTCGACGACCAGAGCGACGGCAAGGCCAGCGTCTGGACCGACACCTTCGCGATCGACGACGCGGCGAGCGGGCTGCGCCTGGACTCCTACCGGCTGCGGCTGACCCTCTACCGCAAGCCCGGCACCCGTCTGACGCCGACCGTCTGGCGGCTCGGCGCGATGGCCTCGGACGTCCCCGACCGCTTCGGCGTGCCCGCGTCGAAGCCCGCGCTCGCCCGGGAGCTGCCCGTGCCGCGCTACTCGCAGAACACGCACGTCGGGCAGTACCCGGAGTACGACAACGGCGGCGAGGCCTGGTGCAGCCCCACCTCCTCGCAGATGATCGTCGAGTACTGGGGTCGCAAGCCCAGCAAGGCCGAGCTGGCCTGGGTCAATCCCGCCTTCGAGGACCCCCAGGTCTGCCACGCGGCGCGGTTCACCTTCGACTACCAGTACGACGGCTGCGGGAACTGGCCCTTCAACGCCGCCTACGCCGCCTCCTACCCCGACATGAACGCGGTGGTCACCCGGCTCTCCTCGCTCACGGACCTGGAGACCCTCGTCCGGGCCGGCATCCCGGCCATAACGTCGCAGTCCTTCCGCAAGGAGGAGCTGACCGGCGCGGGCTACGGCACCGCCGGGCATCTGATGACCGTGGTCGGCTTCACCGCCGAGGGCGATGTGATCGCCAACGACCCGGCATCGCCCAGCAACCAGGCCGTGCGCCGCGTCTACCGGCGCGCGGAGTGGGAGAAGATCTGGCTCCGCACCAAGCGCCACAACGCGAGCGGCGCTGTGGTCTCCGGCACAGGCGGCGTCTGCTACCTCTACTGGCCCGCCCACCCGACAGACGCTCAACGACGGGCTCTGGCGGCCGTCGGCATCCACTGAGGCACAAGCCGGCCGCCGGGGGCAGTGACGTACGTCTCTACCCCCGCGGCCGGTGTCGCTGGCACTGTGGTCGGGTCACCCGGGGGACCCGCACCCTGCACGAGCCCCTCTGCAGGCCGACCGAGCGAGACGCACCATGACTTCCACCGCCACGACCGCCGGCCGCGCCGGCGCCCGTACGCGCACCGGCGGCCCCGAGGACGGCTCCAAGGTCCTCGAGCACTTCCTCGGCTGGACCCTCGTCGTCGTGCTCGCCATGCTCGTCACCCAGATCGGCCTGCTCTAGCCGCCGAGAGCCGCCGGGCGGACCTCGGCCCCTGCGACGTCAGCCCCCCACGCACGCCCGTCCCGCCGGGCAAGGGGGGAATGTGCGCAGGTCTGCCATACTGCGGAGATCCTGTGGCAGTTGAGGACTAGGGCGCAATTTGAATAATAGTCAACAGCGCGGCACCACTGAACGATCTCAGGTGCGGCGCTCGGAACTCATCGCAACCGGGCGGAAGCTGTTCGCCGACACGTCGTACGACGCCCTGTCGATGGACGACATCGCCAAGCACGCCGGGGTCGCCAAGGGCCTGATCTACTACTACTTCAAGAGCAAGCGCGGCTACTACCTGGCGATCATCGAGGACTCGGTGGCCGACCTCGTCTCGCGCGCGGCCGGCGACACCGATCTGCCGCGCGTGGAGCGCGTGCACCAGACGATCGACGGCTATCTGCGCTACGCCCAGCACCATCAGGCCGCGTTCCGCACCATCGTCACGGGAGGCGTCGGCTTCGACGCCCAGGTGCAGTCCGTGCGTGACGCGGTGCGCGAGGAGCTGATAGCGACCATCGCCGAAGGCGCGTACGGCCGGCGGGAGATACCCGTGCTCGCGAGGATCGCCCTGCTCGGCTGGCTCAGCAGCGTCGAGGGGATCGCGCTCGACTGGCTCGGGCACCAGGAGCTGGAGCGCGACACCGTGTGCGCGCTGCTGATACGGATGCTGCGGGCCACGCTCAGCACGATCGAGGAGTTCGAGCCGGACTGCCCGCAGCCGCCGCGCGAGCCGATGCCGATACCGACGCAGGTCCCGTCGCAGGCGTCCGGGCGCGTCGAGGCGTAGGGAAGCGGGCGGGAGAGCGGCGGGCGGGTGCGCGGGAAGGGGCGGGGCGCCTCTGCCGTGCGCACCCGCCCGCCCGTGTCCCTGTGCACCGGCCCCCTCTCGGCTGCCGTCGCCGGCGCGCGGCCTGCCCGGCGGACTATCTGATGGCCTTGATCAGCTCGCCGTCGGCGGTGTCCCCGCTGAGCTCCCAGAAGAAGGCGCCGCCCAGACCCTGCTGGTCCTTGTAGTCCATCTTCCCGGCGATGGCGGCGGGGGTGTCATAGCTCCACCACTGGCTGCCGCAGTGCGCGTACGCCGTCCCCGCGACGGTCCCGTTCGCGGGGCACCTGGTCTTGAGCTCCTTGTAGTCGTCGATGCCCTGCTCGTACCGGCCCGGGGCCGGTCCGGTCGCCGTGCCGCCGGGCGCCTTCTGCGTCACGCCCGTCCAGCCGCGGCCGTAGAAGCCGATGCCGAGCAGCAGCTTGGACGAGGGGATGCCGAGGCTCTTGAGCTTCTTGATCGCCGCGTCGCTGTCGAAGCCCTGCCGCGGGATGCCGGGGTAGGACGTGAGCGGCGAGTGCGCAGCGGTGGGCCCCTGGGGAGCCCATGCGCCGAAGAAGTCGTACGTCATCGGGTTGTACCAGTCGACGTACTGCGCCGCGCCCGCGTAGTCCGCCGCGTCAATCTTGCCGCCGGGGGAGGCGTCCGCGGTGATGGCCGCCGTGACCAGGTTCAAGGCGCCGAACCTGGCGCGCAGCGCGGACATCAGGTTCTTGAAGGAATCGCGCCCGCTGGCGTCGCAGCTCAGGCCGCAGGAGTTGGGGTACTCCCAGTCGACGTCGATGCCGTCGAAGACGTCGGCCCAGCGGGGGTCCTCGACGAGCTGGTAGCAGGAGTCCGCGAAGGCCGCCGGGTCGGCGGCCGCCCGGCCGAAGCCGCCGGACCAGGTCCAGCCGCCGAAGGACCAGAGGACCTTGAGGTTCGGGTGCAGCCTCTTGAGCTTGCGCAGCTGGTTGAAGCTGCCGCGCAGCGGCTGGTCCCGGCCGTCCGCGACGCCGTCCACGCTCTGGGCGGCGGCGTAGGACTTCTCATAGTCGGCGAAGGCGTCGCCGACGGTGCACTTGCCGCCCTGGACGTTGCCGAAGGCGTAGTTGACATGCGTCAGCCTGGCCGCGGACCCGGACGTCTGGATGTTCTTGACGTGGTAGTCGCGGTCGTACACGCCCCATTCGGTGAAGTAGCCGATCACCTTCTTCCCGGCGGCGGCCGGGGCCGCGGCGGCAGCAGGCTGGGCGACGGGCCGAGC